>JAYTIO010000616.1:0-3628 GCA_043731805.1 Pedosphaera sp.
GTCTGAGCCGCCGGGTTCTGTTTGAAACAATACCCCATCCGCCGCGTCGGAAGAGGTTGAATAATAAGGTTTTGGGCCTTAAGTAAGCGCCATTCCTCCTACGGGGGCCAGATTCTTCCGCAACGTCTCCGGCGTGACCTCGCCCTCCCAGCGGCTGATGACGACGGTGGCCACGCCGTTGCCGATGAGGTTCGTGAGCGCGCGGCACTCGCTCATGAAGCGGTCAATGCCCACCAGCAGCGCCAGTGACGCGATGGGCACCGTCGGCACCACCGCGAGCGTGGCTGCCAGCGTCACGAAGCCGGCGCCCGTCACACCGCTGGAACCTTTCGAGGACACCATTGCGACGAGCAACAGCGTGACCTGCTCGCGGAGGTCGAGCGGCGTGTTCGTGGCTTGCGCCAGGAAGACGGCGGCCATCGTCATGTAGATGTTCGTGCCATCGAGGTTGAAGCTGTAGCCCGTCGGGATCACGAGGCCGACGGTGGAGTTCGCGCAGCCCAGCCGCCGCATCTTCTGAATCATCCCCGGCAGCGCCGTCTCGGAGGAACTTGTGCCCAGCACCAAGAGCAGTTCCTCCTTGATGAACGCGAGGAAGCGCAGAATGGAAAACCCGCTCGCCGCCGCGATGCCGCCCAGCACGACGAACACGAACACCGCCGCCGTCGCGTAGAACCCGGCCATCAACTGCGCCAGCTTGCCCAGCGCCTCCGGCCCGTATTTGCCCACGGTGAACGCCATCGCGCCGAACGCGCCCACCGGCGCGAACTGCACGACGATCCGCATGATGCCGAAGAAGATTTCCGACCCGCGCTCGATCCCGTGCAGCACCGCGTGCCGCTGGGGCTCGCCCAGCGCGGTGATGGCAAAGGCGGTGAAGGCCGAGACGAGCAGCACTTGCAGCAGGTCTCCCGTGACGAAGGCGGAGAAGAGCGTCGTGGGAATGATGTTGAGCAGGAAGGCCGTCATCGTCTGCGACTCCGCCTTCTTCGCGTAAGTCTTCGCGACCTCCGGGTCCAGCGTGGCGGCGTCAATGTTGAACCCCGCGCCCGGCTGGAGCCAGTTCACCACCACCAGGCCGATGACGAGCGCGATGGTCGAGACGACCTCGAAGTAGAGCAGCGTCTTCACGCCCACCCGGCCTAGCTGCTTCAGGTCGCTCATCGAGGCAATGCCGTGGACGACGGTGCAGAAGATGATGGGCGCAATCATCATCTTCACGAGGCTGATGAAGCCGTCGCCCAGCGGCTTGAGCGATGCGCCGAATTCGGGTTGCAGCCAGCCCACGGCGATGCCCAGCGCGACGGCGAGCAGCACCTGCAAGTAGAGAATGCGATACCACGGCACGCGGGCGGGCGCGGCGGGCGAAGCAGGTGTGTTCAAGCGCGGCAAGGCTAGCGGCCGGATCGGCCCGGCGCAACGCGGGGCGCACGGCAGCAACCAGCGGAACCCGCAGAGGTGAAACGCCGGACGGCTACTTGGACTTCAGGCCAACCGTGTTCACCGCGATCACGCGATACTGATGCGACTTGCCCGCTTCCGCCTTCGTGTCGGTGAAGCGCATCTGGATCAAGGGCTGCGTGGGCGTGTCGCTGTATTGGAGGCCTTGGAAGACGGGGCGGCCGAACGGGTTCTTGCCCTGCTCCGGCACGTTGGCGAGGAACTGGCCGTCGCGCTCGATGATGAAACCGGCGAGCCCGCTTTCGAGGTCGGCCTCGGCCTCCCAAGTGAGCTCCTGGCCTTTGACCCGGACGTTCGTCGGGGCCGGCGGCGGCGTGACATCCGGCACGGCGGTGTCGGTGACATACTGTGCCCACGCTTTGGCGACCACCTCGTTGGGCAGCCAGACGGAACGCTCGGTCGCGCTGGTGAACTTCGCCGCCGGCACGGGCGCGATGAAGTTCTTCTCCCCGGTGTGGAGCGGGGCAATCCAAGCCTCCGCCGTCGGCATTTGGCGCAGCGGGTTGCCCCCAGTCGCCGGCAGCCTCGCGGCTAGGCAGGCGTCGAGCCACGGCATCGCGAGGTAACGTTGGTTGCCGCACTCGTGGCTGGTCAACGGATCGGCGGAGACGCAGATCAACGCGCCCTTGGCCCGCATCGCGGTGAAGAAAGTATCCACGCCCGGCCACACGCCGGCGAAGCGGTTGGTCTTGTCGGTCACGCCCTCCTTGGTGCCGAGGTTGCACATCACCGGCACGAGGCACGCGGCGTTGGAAATCGTGTAGGGCGTGGGCTTGGCTTCCGTGGCCTTGAGCGGGGGCACGCCCGAGCGCAACCAGGCTGCCGCGATGCGTTCCGGGTGCAGCAGCACCATGCCGCCGGCCCAATGCCCGCCGCCGCTGTGCCCCCACAGCGCCCACGGCACCGTCGCCAGCTCGGGGTGACCGCTCTTGGTCCCCAGCTCGGTCAGCGACTTCTGAAACGCCGCGTCGGAGCCGTTGCGCGGGTCGCACCAGAGTTGGCAGTTGGCTTTGTCGGGCTGCTCGTAAGCGGGAGACATCAACGCGCAGCCGTGCTTCTTGGCCAGCGCCTGCCAGTGGAGGTCGTAGGCTCCGGTGAGGCCGGACTTGCACGAGCCTTCGCCGCAGCCGTGCTGGTGGACAATGAGCCCGCGCAGCTTGGGCACGCCCGGCGGCACCCACACCGTGAAGTTCGCCGCGAAGACCAGCTCGCCCGGCTTCGTGGAAGCCTCGTGGCGCACGCGGTAGTAAGGCGGTTCGGCCGGGGGAAAGACATCATACGGCGGCTGCTGGGCTGACAAGGAACTGGCGAGGGCGAGGAAGAGAAAAGCTAAACGGCGCATGCTGGGGAGCAAACTGCCGGTGAGCCTGTGAAGTTGCAAGACCAGCGGCGGGGGCGGGGGGCCGCCGCGCCGGTCACGCGAGAATTCCCTTCAACGCGTCCCCATGCACGTCGGTCGGCAGGTGGTGGTGGCCTTGGAACTTGAACGTCAGCCGCGTGTGTTCCAGGCCCAGGCAGTGCAGCAACGTCGCGTGCCGATCGTTCGCCACATTGTAGGAGTCGCCGTGCGTCCGCAGTCCCGGCTAAACGCGCCCTGATGATGCTTGGCAGCCGCCGAGGGTGGCGTAGGCTCGCAGCCAATGCTCCCGACGCAAACGCCTTTCTCCCCGCACCACGGAGCGTCAAAAGCAAACTCAACTGCGCAGGCAATTTTCTAGCCATCATGTCCCCGAGCCAGAACTCGCATCGCTTCGCAGAGCTACGGCCTGGCTGGAAGCAGTGGATTTGCGTGTGGATCGCGGGAGTCGCTGTCGTCGGATTCTTCTTCGCAGCGGTGCCCACGGCAGCCGGTGCTAACGACAAGCTAGCCAACGACCCCGCCCGGCAGCTCTTCGCCCAGCACTGCCAGAAATGCCACGTGGGGACCAAGCCCAAGGGCGACTTTCAGATCGAGGGCCTCTCGGAGAATTTCGCCGACCGGAAGAACCGCGAGCAGTGGCTGGCCGTGTTGGAGCAGCTCAAGGCGGGCGACATGCCGCCGAAGGACAAACCACGTCCGCCCGCGCCGGAGGTTCAAGCCGCGATCGATTGGATCAGCGCGCGGGCGGGCACCGCTGAAATTACACGGCGAGCCACGGAGGGCCGGGTGGTGTTGCGGCGGCTGAAC
>JAYTIO010000617.1:0-9751 GCA_043731805.1 Pedosphaera sp.
CCGACCGCGCTCGCGGGCATGACCGGCAGCCAGCTCGGCCGCCGCGCCGGCACCTCGATTGATTTTCAGGACTACCGCGAATACCAGCCCGGCGACGACCTCCGCACCATTGACTGGAACGTCTTCGCCCGCACCGACCGCCTCACCATCAAACTCTTCCGCGAAGAGGTGAACCCGCACCTCGACCTCCTCCTCGACGCCTCGCGCTCGATGGACTTGGAGAACACCGTGAAGTCCGCCGCCGCGCTACGTCTCGCCGCGTTGCTCGGCACGGCGGCGGAGAACGCGCATTGCACGCACGCCACGTGGCTCGCTGGCGACGGCTTCCACCGCGCCGCCAACGACACGATGCTCCCTTCCGCGTGGGACGGCCTCGCCTTCACCAGCCGCCGCCCGCTGGACGAAGCCTTCGCCATCCTCCCGCCGCGCTTACGCAGGCTCGGCATCCGCGTGCTCATCAGCGACCTCATGTGGCCCGTCGAGCCGCTCACCATCCTGCGTCGCCTCGCGGACGGAGCCGCCGCCGTCTTCGTGGTGCAACTCCTCGCCCAGGCCGACACCGAGCCGCCCGAGCACGGCAACATCCAGCTCGTGGACAGCGAAACCGGTGAGGAGCGCGAGGTTTTCGTGGACTCGACCGTCGCCGCCCAATTCCGCGACGCCCTTGCCCGCCACCGCGAAAGCTGGGACGCCGCCTGCCGCCAGACCGGCGCGCGCTTCGTCTCGCTCGTCGCGGAGAAACTGGATTTGTCCCTGCCTGCGCTGGAAGAGGCGCAACTCATCGTGCCGGCGTGAAGCGATGAAAGCTCCAAACTCCAAGCTCCAACCTGGCCAACGATCGCGCGCAGTTTGGAACCTGGAGCTTCTTTGGGATTTGGAGCCTGGAGCTTGGGATTTGTAATCAATGCCTTTCCTGACCTACCCACTCGCGCTCCTGGCCGCTGCCGCGATTCCCGCGCTGGCCGCCATCTACATCCTGCGCAACCGCTACCGGCGGCGCGAGGTGTCGAGCCTGATGCTGTGGGAGTTCGCCGTTCTCTCGCGCGAAGGCGGCGCCAAGGTCAACAAGCTCCAGCTCCCGCTCGTCTTCTTCCTCGAACTCATTGCCCTCGCCCTCCTCGTCACCGCCGCCACCGGCCCGCGTTGGCAGCTCCCCGCCCATGCCCGCCCGCTCGTCGTCATCCTCGACGACTCCGCCTCCATGCTCGCAAGTGAAAGTAGCGCGGGCAGCCTGCCCGCAGCATCCCCCCGCGCCAAAGCCGCCGCCGCCTTCGAAGACCTCCTCAAGTCCCGCAAGTTTCTCTCGATCCGTCTTGTCCTCGCCGGCCCGAAGCCCCGCGTCCTCGGCAGCGCCGTCACCACCGCGCCCGAAGTCCGCGAGGCCCTTGCGCAGTGGACGTGCCAGGCCGCCGATGCCGCGCTCGACTCCGCCATCGCGCTCGCCAACGACCTCGGCGGCCCGCAGTCGCAGCTCCTCGTGCTCACGGACCACGCGCCGCCGGGCTCCGAGTTCAGCGGTAATCGCATCCAGTGGTTCGCGTTCGGTTCGCCGCAGCCGAACCTCGCCTTCGTCAACGCCACGCGCACCTCGCACGGCGACGCCGACCGCGTCCTGCTTGAAGTTGCGAACTACTCCGCCAGCTCGAGTGCAAGCGCTGCCTACCGCATCACGAGCGGCAGCAACTTGCTCCGCAGTGCCACGCTCAATCTGGAGCCGCGCGCCCGCCAGCGCCTCATCCTAAACCTCCCCGCCGGCACACCCGCCATCGAAGCCACGCTCGCCACGGATGCACTCGCCGCCGACAACCGCGTCACGCTCCTGCCCGCGGTGCGCAAGCGCATCCGCGTGCAGAACTCGCTCGAAGACGCCGCGCTTCGTTCACAAGTGGACAAAGCCCTCGAAGCCACCGGCCTGCGCAGCTCCCTCGCGGCGTCGCCCGAAATCATCCTGCACAACGCCCGCGCCACGCCCGCCGGCACGAACGCGTGGGGCCTCCGCCTCCTCACTGACACGAACAACCTCGCCGCGCACACCGGCCCGTTCATCGTGGACACCGCGCATCCGCTCACGCGCGGCCTCGCCCTCGACGGCGTCGTGTGGACCGCCGGCGCGCTCGGCACGAACCAGTTCGGCCTGCCCATCGTCACCGCAGGCAACACGCCGTTGCTCTCCGCGACTGAGGACGCACTCGGCCGGCAGCAAGTCACTTTGCACCTCGTGCCAGACCGCTCGACGCTCACCGCCACTCCGAACTGGCCTATCTTCTTCTGGAACCTCCTCACGTGGCGCGCACGCGAAACGCCCGGCCTTGTGGAAAGCAACTTTCGCCTCGGCTCGGAGGTTTCCATCCGTGCGCTGACGAACTCCGCGCAACTCACCTTGCCCAACGGCACCAAGCGCACGCTCACCAAGAGCGCGGAGGAGTTCGTGCTCGAACCGGAAGTGTCCGGGCTCTACACCGTCACGGCGGGCGCGAGCAGTTGGCAGTTCGCGGTGAACCTGCTCGCACCCGAGGAGTCCGACCTCGCCAACGCGAAGACCGGCAAGTGGGGCGAATGGGAGCGACCCGAGGAGACGCGTCGCGAGTATGCGAGTGTGCTGTGGCTCTTCGTCCTCGGCGCGCTGGTCGTGATGGTCACGCATCTCTTCCTCGTGACGCACAGCAAGGGGAGGGTCTGAAATGTTCATCCTCTCCCAACCCGTCTGGCTCGCCCTACTCATCCCGCTGGGCATCCTCTGGGCGTTCTGGCCGATGCCCACGCGCCTCCTCCGCGTCCTGCGCGCCGTCGTCCTCCTCGCGCTCGTGCTGGCGATGGCCCAGCCGGCCATCAAGCTCCCCGACCGCGCCGGCACCGTCGTGGTCGTCGCCGACCGCAGCGACTCCATGCCCCACGGCGCCGCCGCGCAGGCGAAGGAAGCCGTGGACCTCATCCAACGCGGCATGGGCGCACGCGACCAATTGGCCGTTGTCAGCTTCGGCCAGCAGACCGCCGTGGAACGCCCGCCGCAGCGCGGGGAGTTCCCCGGCTTCACCGCGCAAGTCGGCGCGGACGCCTCCAACCTCGCCGACGCCCTCGACTCCGCCCTCGCCCTCATCCCGCCCGACGCCCCCGGTCGCATCCTCATCGTCTCCGACGGCAAGTGGACCGGGCGTGACCCGCTCGCCGCCGCCGCGCGCGCCGCTGGTCGCGGCATCGCGATGGACCACCGCCTCCTCACGCGCCCCAGCGTCAACGACCTCGCCATCCAATCCTTCCACACGCCCGAGACCGTCCTGCCCGGCCAGGCCTACATCATGACCGCGTGGGTGCAGTCGCCGGTCGAGCAAACCATCGAGTATCAACTCGCGCGCGGTCCCACCGTCATCGCGGCGGGCAAGAAGGAAGTCCCCGCCGGCCGCTCGCGCCTGCTCTTCCGCGACCGCGCCACGACGCCCGGCACCACGCAGTATCAGCTCACGCTCACGTCCGCCGCCGCCGACCCCGTCCCGGAAAACAACCTCGCCCGCGCGCTCGTCGGCGTGCGCGGCCCGAAGCCCATCCTCGTCCTCTCGCAATCCGCCGACTCCGGCTACGCCCAGCTCCTCCGCAAAGGCCGCGTGGACCTCGACGCCCGCACGCCCGCCGACACGCGCTGGACGCTCGAAGAACTCTCCCGCTACTCCGCCGTCGTGCTGGAAAACGTCATGGCCAGCCAAGTCGGCAGCGCCGGAATGGAGACGCTCGCCGCGTGGGTCGAGACCACCGGCAGCGGCCTGATGATTACCGGCGGCCGCAAGTCCTACGGCCCCGGCGGCTACTTCGGTTCGCCCCTCGACCGCATTCTCCCGGTCTCGATGGAGATGCGGAAGGAGCACCGCAAGTTGCAGTTGGCCATCGTCGTCGTCCTCGACCGCTCCGGTTCCATGTCCGCGCCGGCGGGGGGCGGGAAGAAGAAAATTGACCTCGCCAACATCGGCACCGTGCAAGTCCTCGACCTCCTCGGCCCGACCGATGAATTGGGCGTCATCGCTGTGGACTCGACGGCACACACGATGGTGGACCTCGCGCCCGTGGACTCGGTGCGCGGCCAGCGCAGCCGCATCCTCGGCATCGAGAGCATGGGCGGCGGCATCTTCATCTACGAGGGCTTGGCCGCTGGCGCGCAAATGGTGATGAAGGCCAAGGCCGAGACGAAGCACATCATCCTCTTCGCCGACGCCGCCGACTCGGAGGAGCCGGGCCAATACGTGAACCTGCTCGCGAAAGTCCGCGAAGCCGGCATCACCGTCAGCGTCATCGGCATGGGCACGGAGAACGACGTGGATGCCAAGCTGCTCATTGACATCGCCGCGCGCGGTGGCGGGCAAATCTACTTCAGCAACTCGCCCGAGGAGTTCCCGCGCATCTTCGCCCAGGACACGTTCACCGTCGCGCGCAGCACGTTCGTCGAGGACAGCACGCCCGTGAAAGTCACCGGCGGCTTCAGCACGCTCGGCGGGCAGGGCGATTGGCAGCCCCCCGCGCTTGGCGGCTACAACCTGACTTACCTGAAGCCCGAGGCGAACCTCGCGCTCGTCACGACCGACGAATACGCCGCGCCCATCGTCGCCGCGTGGCAAGTCGGGAGCGGTCGCGCCTTGGCCTTCACCGGCGAGGCCGATGGCAAGCACGCCGGCGACCTCGCCAAGTGGCCGAGCGTCGGCGACTTCCACGCCACCCTCGCGCGCTGGACTGCCGGCGAGCAGCCCACGCTGCCCGAGAACATGTTGCTCACGCAGGAAGTCCGCGACGGCGCGTGCTTCGTGCAGCTCCACCTCGACCCCGAGCGCACCAACGAACCCTTCGCCACGCCCCCGCGCGTGAAGGTCCTGCACGGCCTGCCCGGCAACCCGCCCGGGAAACTCACGCTCCCGATGCAGTGGAAATCCGCCGACCTGCTCGAAGCCGTCGTCTCGTTGCGGGGCCGCGAGACCGCGCTGAACACCGTGGAAATCCCCGGCCTCAACCCCGTCTCGCTCCCGCCCGTCTGCCTGCTCTACTCCCCCGAGTTCGCGCCCGAGCAAGCGGGCCGGGGCCGCGTGACCTTGGAGAAACTCAGTGCCACCACGAGCGGCGAGGCCCGCGTGGACCTGCCGGGCATCTGGAAATCCCTCCCGAGCAAACCGCAGTTCGTGGACCTCGCCGTCTGGCTCGTCCTCTTCGCCCTCGTCCTCTACCTCGTGGAAATCTTCGAGCGCCGCACCGGCTGGCTCGGCGCGCGTAGGAGACGAGGTGACGAGTCGCTGACTGAACCGGCTGCAAGTGAGAGCCTCCTCCCATCCTCACCTACGAAGAAGAAACCCTCCGCCCTCGACCTCATCGTCTGGCGTCGGCAGCAAATGCCCAAAGCGGACGCGCAGCAGCGCGTCCCTACCGCGACCGCTGGTAGTGCCGACCGGCCGGTTGGCCAAGCCGCGCCGCCCGCTGGAGACCTCACCGGCCCCACCAGCCAGCTCGAAGCCCTCCGCCTCGCCCGCAAGCGCGCGCAGGACCGGCGCGGGAAGGAGTGAGTTTTATCCCATCGGCGCCACGACGGCGGCAGCGAGCGCAAGGGCACCTGGGGATTTGATCCCGAACTCCGAAATGGGCTGGCCCCGAAAGGGCGCAAAGAGCGCAAAGCAAAGCCTGTGGCAGGCGGACGGGACGGGTAGAAATAGTCCCGGTCCCAGTCAGTTCCACCTCGGCCTCTTTGTGTTCTTTGTGCCCTTTCGCGGCTGAACTTCGGAACTCGGGCTGAGGGTGGGGCGGTGGGGGCTGGGTTGGTGAAGGCCGAGTTCCGCCGGCGGGTAGAAAGAGCGGCTTCGGCCACCCATCCCAACGCTTGCCTTGATCGAAGATTGACACTCGCGCGCGGCCCGGCAAACGATGGCGCCATGAACAACGATTCACCCCTCCCCACTCCATCCACCCGTCGTGATTTCATCAAAGCCTCCGGGCTGGCCGTCGGTGCCTCGGCGCTCGCCGGCGTCGTGCTGCCGCACGTCCACGCGGCGGGCAGCGACCAAATCTCCGTGGCCCTCGTCGGCTGCGGCGGCCGTGGCGGCGGCGCGGCGGCCAACGCCCTGAGCCAGAGTGGCCCGCCCAAGCTCGTGGCGATGGCGGACGTGTTCCAACACCGGCTCGACGGGGCCTTCAATTCGCTCAAGGGCAAGTTCAAGGACCAGGTGGATGTGCCGGACAATCGCAAGTTCATCGGCTTCGATGCTTACAAGGGCGCGATTGACGCGCTGAAGAAGGGGGACGTTGCGATCTTCACCACGCCGCTGGCCTTCCGCTGGGTGCATTTCAAGTATGCCATCGAGAAGGGCATCAACGTGTTCATGGAGAAGCCGCTGACGGCGGACGGCCCGACCTCGCGCCGGATGTTGGAGTTGAACAAGCTCGCCAAGGCGAAGAACCTCAAGGTCGGCGTGGGCCTGATGTCGCGCCACAAGAAGTGCCTCCAGGAGCTGCACCAGCGCATCCATCAAGACAACGAGATCGGCGACGTGACGCTGATGCGCGGCTACCGGATGCAGGGATTGCTGGGTTCGGCCTTCTCCGAGAAATACCCCGGCCCAGACAAGCTGCCCGGCAAGGCCAGCGAGTTGATGTGGCAGATCTCGCGGTTCCACAGCTTCATCTGGGCGAGCGGCGGCGGCTACAGCGACTTCAACGTCCATCACATTGACCATCTCTGCTGGATGAAGAGCCCGCCGGGACAATTCCTCTGGCCCGTCAAGGCCCAGGGCGTCGGCGGGCGCACGTATCGCACCAGCCCGGACGGTAAGCCCTACGTGGACCAGAACTTCGACTCCTACGCGGTGGAATACACCTTCGAGGACGGTGCGAAGCTCTACATGAACGGTCGCACCATGCTCGGCGCGGTGCCGATGTATCACAGCTTCGTCCACGGCACGAAGGGCATGGCGGTCGCGGCCAATTCCGGCGACTGCAACGGACCTTCCAGCACCTTCAAGGGCCAAGTCAGGTCGCGCGAAAACCAGCTGTGGACGTCCGACGCCAAGATGGCGGACGATCCGTATTTCACCGAGTGGCAGGTGCTCACCGACGCCATCCGCAACGACAAGCCGCACAACGAAGTGGACCGCGGCGTCATGGCCAGCCTCGCGACCTCGCTGGGCCGTTACGCGGCGCACACCGGGCAGGAAGTCACCCTCGACGAACTGCTCGCCCACACCCACGAATACGCGCCCGACGCGGACAAGCTCACGTTCGATTCGCCTGCGCCCGTGCAGGCGGACGCGAATGGCCTCTACCCCGTCCCCGAGCCGGGCAAGAAGACCAAGCGCGAGTATTGAAACGCGGCGCGAGCTGCGGACGATTCGACCGGCCAACTGCGCAAGCGGTTGGCCGGTTGGCTTTGGCGGGGAGCCGCTTTGCAAAAAGCACTCGCCAGCGAGGCGGCTTCCCGCACACTCGTCGCCAGTCACAGCCGAAGGCCAACCTGCATGGACTCCACCGCCGCACCCAAGGTCGAAGCCGCCGCTCCAGTGCCGCCCCCGCGCCTGCTGGTGGTGGACGACGAGCCGGATAATCTGAACCTCCTCTGCCGCATCTTCCGCCGCCACGGCTGCGAGGTGTTTTCCGCCGCCAACGGCACGGACGGGCTGCGGCTGGCGGGCGAGTTGAAGCCGGACCTGCTGCTGCTGGACGTGATCCTGCCGGACGTGAACGGGCGCGAGGTGTGCCGCGCCATCAAGGCCAATCCCGCGCTGGTGGACGTGTTCGTCGCGCTCATCTCCAGCATCGAGACTTCCTCGGCCAGCACGGTCGAGGGCCTGACGTGCGGTGCGGACGAATACATTGCCCGGCCCATTGCCAACAAGGAGCTCGTGGCCCGCGTGGACGCGCTCATCCGCATCCAGCGCGCGCTCACCGCCCGCCGGCTCGCGGAGGCACGCCTCGCGCAGCTCAACCGGACCCTCGAAGAGCGCGTGCTGGAACGCACGGCGGAACTGGCCTGGGCGAATGAAAAACTGCGGGACGAGATGGCCGCGCGCCGGGCCAGCGACGAGCGGTTCGCCGCCTTCATGGAGCACGCGCCCGTGTTCGCATGGATCAAGGACGAGCGGTTCCGCTACGTGTATGTGAACCCGCGTGCGCGCGGCTTTCTCAAGTTGTCGGCGGAGGCCGCGCCGGCCCAGACGGAATTCAGCCTCTTTCCCCGGGTTCACGCGCGGCGCATCCGCACGCAAGATGAGGCCGTGCTCAAACGGGGTGCCAGCGCTGAAGTGATGGAGGATTTGTCGCAGTCACTGAAGGAACCGCGCCACTGCTGGGTGCTGCGCTTCCCGTTGCAGGACGCGCAGGGCCGGCGGTTTCTGGGCGGCATCGCCGTGGATGTCACGGAGAAAGTGCGGGCTGAGGAGGCGCTCCGCGCGCTGCCGCACCGCATCATCGAGGCGCAGGAAGGCGAGCGCCGCCGCGTGGCGCGGGAGTTGCATGATGGCGTGAGCCAGTTGCTGGCGTCGGTCCGCTTCCGCCTACTGGCGGTCGAGGGCTGGCTGCACGACCAGGCCGACGACACTCTGCGGCGCGAGGTGACGCGCGCGAAGAGCTACCTCACCGCCGCGTTGCGTGAGGTGCGGCAGATTTCGCACAACCTGCTCCCGCGTGAACTGGAGGACCTCGGACTAATCGTCGCGCTCGGCAGCGCGGCGAAGGAAATCGAGGAGCGCTCCACCCTGCGCGTCGCGCTGCCAGTTGGCGCGGCTGCGCAAACGGTTGCCCACCGCAGTGGAGTTGGCGCTCTACCGGATTTTTCAGGAGGCGGTGGCGAATGTCCTCCAGCACGCCCGGGCGAAGTGCATCACGGTGGAACTGAAGCACGCACACGGCGGCGTCACACTGCGCATCACCGACGACGGCCGGGGTTTCGCGGCGGCGCGAAAGCGGGGCCGCGCCGCGCGTTCCAGTCTTGGCCTGGTCAATATGCGCGAGCAGGCGGAATTCATCGGCGGAGCCCTGACGGTGAAGTCCATTCCCGGGGAGGGCACGACCCTCGAAGTCTGGGCACCGCTGGCCCGCACACGGAGAAAGGCAGGCGCGGCATGAGCCAACGCAGCCCTCGGCCACCAACCGGGCGCACCGCCCTCCGGGCGCAGCCAGCGGAGCCGGCCATCCGGCTGTTGCTCGTGGACGACCATCCGGTCGTGCGCGAAGGGCTGCGCTCCTGGCTCGGCGCGCACCCGCAGCTCCAGGTCATCGGGGAGGCGGCCAGCGGCGAGGAAGCCCTGCGGCAGGCGCGGCGGCTGAGGCCCGACCTCGTGCTGCTGGACATCAATCTGCCCGGCCTCATCGGCCTGGAAACCGCCGCCCGGTTGCGGCGGGTCGCGCCAGCCGCGCGGGTGATCATCCTGACCGTCCACGCCGGGCGCGAATACCTCGCGCAAGTGCCCCGCAGCGGCGCGCGTGGCTACGTGCTCAAGGACGCTTCGCCCGCCGAGCTGGTGCGGGCCATCGCGGCGGGCCATCGCGGCGCGACGTTCTTCAGCCCGCAGATTGCCGCCACGATGTTGAACAGACTCACCCCGGCGGACGCCGAGCCGCTGTCCGAGCGGGAGCGCGCGGTGCTGGCAGCCATCGCCGAGGGGGCGAGCAGCAAGGAGATTGGGCGGCGCTTCGCCATAACGTATCCAACCGGCAAATCCATTGGAGGAAGCCGACGCGGGTGAAGTTTGCGGCTGCGATTAGCTGACGGGTGCGGCTGCGCCCTGGCGTGCGCGGT
>JAYTIO010000618.1:0-2712 GCA_043731805.1 Pedosphaera sp.
CAAGCACCTGACCCCGTTGGCCTGGCATCGGGCACGCCAAGCCACAGTCGCACCAGTCCGCTAATCGCAGCCGCAAAATTCACCTACCTCAGCCCCCCCCAATGGATTTGCCGGGTGGATACAATCAGCCGGCATCGCCACGCAAGCCCGCCACCTCACGGTGGCAGGGCTTACCACCGGCACCACCTACACGCTGTCCGTGCGCGCGATCGGCGGCAGCACCGGCCATAGCGATTGGAGCGACCCGGTCTCGCATATGTGCATGTGACAGGGAGGGGGAAGGCTGTTTTAGCCACCGATTGAACCCAGATTAAACCCCGCTAGGGAAAGACCGGTTGATCAGGCAAGCAGGCAAGGCGGTTCTTCGCGGTTGCTGGTGGAATAAAGGTTCTCTGCTGCTTCCAGTGGTATGGAAGTCAGCGGGGAAGGCCGCGCTGGAGCGCGCATGAAGGTAGCCGGTGGGAAGCTCCGGCGGCGGAGAACACCCACCGGGGCTGGCCCCAAGTGCCCGGCGCCCCGGCGGGGCGCATGAATCACCGTCCTTCCAAAGGGATGTTCATGCGCCCCGCCGGGGCGCGGTCCGATTGGCTGGCTGACCGGTGGGTGCGCCGCTCCCTCCGGTCGAGTCTTCCCACCGGCTATCCTCACTGGCCCCGCTGGGGCCGGGAAGCGTCCCAACCCAGTTCCCATTCCACTGAAAAGAGCGGAGAACCCTTCAGCCGGGGGCAGCCGGATGCGCTGATAGGTGAACGGCGGGGCCGCCGCCGATGCACCGTTTGCGGCCTACCAAGGTAAGCGGGCTGGCAGACCGCGCTCCGTCTATTCTGTCGTCCGGGCTTACAGCTCGGATTCGTCTTCGGCCTTGAGGGTGGTGATTTGCGAGGCTCCTTCGAGGGCGGTGATTTCGGCAATCATCTCGTCGGCACGGGCGGGGTCGCGGAGCATGAGGCGGAAGGAGAAGTCCGCGCCTTCGTAGCCCTGGTGGGAGCGCTGGCTGGCGAGGTGGACGCGACGGGAATGGCGGTTGAGCAGGTTGCTCAGGTCCATCAACTCGCCGGGGGAACGCGCCCAGTGGAGGTTCAGGATGAGGTCGTAGCGGTGGCGGGCACCGAAGTTGGTGAACCACAGGTAAATCATCAGGGCGAAGATGATGAACGCGCCGACCATGGTGGTGGAGAACTTCTGGGTGCCGCAGCCCATGCCGATGAAGATGGAGGTGAGGACGAAGGTGGTGTCGAGCGTGTCGCGCAGAATGTTGCGGAAGCGCACGATGGCGAAGACGGCCATCATGCCGAAGGCGGTGACGATGTTGTTCGAGAGCACGGTCATGACCAGCGAGACGATGACGGGGGTGATGACGAGGGCGTTGACGAACGTGCGCGAGTAGCTCAAGCCGGCGTGGGTGAGCATGTAGGTCCACGCGAGGGTCTGGCCGAGGAGGTAGGAGAGGAGGAGGCCAAACGCGACGGCGGGGATGTTCGGCGGCGCGAGGGAGTTGTCACCTTGGAAGAAGAGCCATTCGTTCATGTGTTTTGTTGGTTCGGACTGCGGAGTAGGATTAAGCTTAGAAGTAAGATTGCGAGGAAAATTTCAGAAGAGGGTTTTGGTGGCGAGCACGTCCTCAGTAAACACGTGCGTGTCGTCGAACTCCTCCAGCGCCTTCCGGGCGCGCATCTGCTGGAGGGCGTTGATGGCGCTGAAGTGGCGTTCGCCCGCGAGCGCGATGCCGTCGGCGTATTTCGCGGCGGTGGTGGTGGTGAGGCCGAAGACGCGGCAGCAGTCGCGGAGGAAGTCCGGGAAGCGGCCGGTGAACTTGAACTCGAGGATGACGTCCTTGCCGAAGACGCAGGTGGGATTGATGTGGTCGGTTTCGAGGCGGGCGGTTGCCTCGGGGGAGATGAGCACTTCGCGGTCGAAGGTGATGCGCAGGGAGTTGTCGTGCCGGCTGACCCAGGCCTCGCGGAGGTAGTGGATGTGGGCCTTGGGGACGGCTTTGTATTCCTTGAGGTATTGGCTGAAGCGCTGGAGGGCGACGTGTTCCTTGGGGTTGCCCGGTTTGACGAGGTGCTCGGGCTGGGGGAGGTGGCCGGCGAGGATGTAGTCCACGGACTTGCGCCGCACGCCGCCGCGTTGCTTGAGGATGGCGTTGTTCATCCGGCGCTTGATTTCGAAGAAGACGGGGGACTCGGGGTCGTTGTCGTAGAAGCGGAGGCGGAGTTTGAAGCGGTTCTTGTTCCCGTTGATCGTGTGCCAATAGATCGTCAGCGCCTCGGAGTCGAGGTAGAGGCTGTGGATGGGATAGGAGTTGTGGGGCTTCCCGACGCCGTAGTCGTCCAGCACCGTGTAGGAACTGATGAACCGTGCGACCGCCAACGCGGTGGCCTCTGGGATGATGTATTTCAACTCCCAGCGTTGTAGCTGCATTTCCCGGCTCATGATGTCGCTGTCAAAGTCCCGTAAATGTCCGGTGGAACGGTGCGGTTGTTACATGGATGGCCATCCGAGGTAAAGTCTTTCCACCGCAGGCCACCGATGATGCAGGCAGCCGCGCCAATTCGCGTGACTTCCCCGCGCGCTGCCGGTAACACCCCGCGCCATGCTCGGTGCCGTCCTCGCCACAATCCTCTTCGCCCTCTCCGCCGTCTCCGGCGCGCGGGTGGCCAGGCTCATGGGCGGCACCGAGGCGAACTTCTGGCGGCTCTCGCTGGCCAC
>JAYTIO010000619.1:0-2763 GCA_043731805.1 Pedosphaera sp.
GACGGAGAAGGATTACGGCGACTTCGAGCTGTTACTCGAATATAAGACGGTGCCGCTGGCCGACTCGGGCGTTTACCTGCGCGGCGTCCCGCAGGTGCAGATTTGGGATTACACCGAGAAGGCGAAGTTCAAACTGGGAGCCGACAAGGGTTCCGGCGGCCTCTGGAACAACTCGCCCGGCGCGCCCGGCAAAGACCCGCTGGTGCTGGCGGACAAACCCTTCGGCGAGTGGAACAAGTTCCGCATCATCATGAAGGGCGAGCACGTCACGGTCTGGCTCAACGACAAGCTCGTCGTGGACAACGCGAAGCTGGAGAACTACTACGATCGCAAGTTGAGCGTGCCGGAGAAAGGCCCGATTCAACTCCAGACCCACGGCGGCGAAATCCGCTGGCGTAACGTCTTCATCAAGGAACTCAGCAAGTAACTAGAAGGGCGGAGCAGGCTTAGGATCAAGCTTACGAGCACGATGACTCTGAGCCTTTCCACCGCCCCTCCTGCTTCTAATCTTAACCCCAATCCTAATCTTACTCCCCCCCATGAAACTCACCCTCCGCACGTTCCTCGCGCTCACCACCAGTGCCTGCGCTCTCACCCTCACCGCCGCCGATAAGGACGGGTTTAAGTCCGTCTTCAACGGCAAGGACTTTGAAGGCTGGGCCGGGCCGGTGGACAATTACCAAGTCGTGGACGGCGCAATTGTCTGCAAGCCCGGCAAGGGCGGGACGATTTACACGAAGGAAGAGTTCGGCGACTTCGTCGTGCGGCTCGAGTTCAAGGTTCCCGTCGGCGGTAACAACGGCCTGGCTATTCGTTATCCCGGCCAGGGCGACACTGCCTACGTCGGCATGTGCGAGATTCAAGTGCTGGATGACAACTACGACAAGGTCCGCGGCAAGATTGACCCGCGTCAGGCGCACGGCTCGGCCTACGGGATGGTCGCCGCGAAACGCGGTTTCCAGAAGCCCAACGGCGAGTGGAACACGCAGGAAGTCACTGTCAAAGGTGCCACCATCAAGGTCGTGCTCAACGGCGAGGTCATCCTCGACACAGATCTGAGCAAGGTGGACCCCGAGACTTACATGGGTAAGTCCAAGCATCCCGGCGTGACGCGCACGAAGGGTTTCTTCGGCTTCGCCGGCCACAGCGACCCGGTGGCGTTCCGCAACATCAGCATCAAGCGGCTCGACTGAGGGAGCGCGGTCGCTCACGACTGCTGCTTCTTCACCCCACGCTTCGGTGAACCGTCTCGCCACAACCGGAGTTGCGTTCTGGCGCTGGCTGGCCACCCACCGTCCGCTCAAGCGTGTCAGCCTCAAGCTGGCCTTATTCGCGGCTGTCATGCTCTTCGCGCTCTATCCGAATCCCGTTCTCTTCGTCCGGCAAATCAACCACTTGCTCGACCCCGAATCGCTCATCCAGCCGGACCTGCCCGCGATGCCGGGCATCAACCGCGAGATTGACCAACTCCTCGCGACGAACGTGCCGGCATTGACGGAGTTCAAGGCCGTGGAGCGTTTTGTCCTCCGGCGCATTCGCTACGAATACGACTGGCATGGCTGGTGGAACCTCGACTACTGGCCCACCGCTGCCGAAGTCTGGGAGCGGCAACGCGAGGATTGCGACGGTCGCGCCGTCCTCGCCGTCAGCATCCTGCGCGCGCGCGGCTACCCAGACGCGCGGCTCGTCGCGAACCTCCAGCACGTCTGGGTCGCCGTGGGGACGAACGAGCTAATGGGGCCGATGGCGGACAAAAACTTCCGTCGCGAAGGGGGCAAGCTGGTGGACGGCAAACTGGTCGGGGCGAAGACCGTCGTCACGTTGCCGTCGTTGAAGACGTTGCTCGATTCGCTGGCGATGACGTGCAAGTTCCCCGCGTGGCGCGTGGTGCTGATGCTGGTGACGGTGCTGGCGCTGGTCCTCCACCCGGCGGCGGACAAGGGCCACTTCGCGATGCTGTGCGCCGTGATGCTGGCGGGTTACGCGGTCTTCCTCGACTGGTGCGTGCGCCATTTGGACCGGGACGCGGCGGACTTCGATTGGAACTTCCCCTTCGCGGCGGTGCTCATCCTCGGCTCGCTGGTCTGTGCGTGGCGAACGGCGAAGCGGCAACGACCGGTAGGGTGAGACTCCGTCGAACCCTATCTCGAGCAGAGCGAGGCGGCCAAGATACTCGCCGCGCTCGCGCCTCCTGCGTCGGCTGATGGGGTTCGACCGAGTCTCACCCTACCGCGCGTGTTACCGCGCTTTCACCTGCGTCCACGCTTCATCGTAGAGCTTCGTCTTCGCGCCGAGGTCTTCGAGGAACTCCAGCTTCGCCAGCACGTCGGCGGGCGGGTAGATGGCCGGGTTCTTCAAGTCCTCCGGCTTGATGAATGCCTTCGCCGCCGCGTTGGGCGTGGCGAATTGCAGGAAGTTCGACAGCCGCGCGCCGACCTTCGCATCCAGGACGTAGTTGATGAATTTCTCCGCGAGGTCGCGGTGTGGTGCCTTCGCGGGGATGCACAGGTTGTCCACCCAGATCTGACTGCCCTCGCGCGGGATGATGTAGCGCAGCGAGGCATCGTCGGTCATCGCGCGCGCGGCTTCGCTTGCAGCAGCTCGGGGAGCAGCGCCTCGATCGCGTCGATGTCGCCGCCGACCTCGACGTCGCGCACGATGCCCTCGCGATCGACGAGGACCAGCGTCGGGAGCGCGAGGATGCCGTATGCCCTGAACGCGGCCTCGTGCGGATCGTCGAGGACGGGGTGCGCGATGTCGTGC
>JAYTIO010000620.1:0-5441 GCA_043731805.1 Pedosphaera sp.
TTCTCGGCTGTCGGCGCGCGGTCTCCGCCCTCAGCCATGCCTGCTAATGGCGTTCACTCGACGTAGCAGGTGTCTGCCGGTGAACGTCGCAGTGGTTTAGGCTGCGAGGGCCAACTCTTCGTTAGCTCTTATGTTTTGGTTCGGTGATTAACGAGGCCAACGAACCGTCCTCGGCATGCCGCCTCTGGCGCATCTCCCAAGTCGAAACCAGTGCGCCCCCGATCAGCGCCTCGACTGTCGGCCACGCGGCCGGACACGTCAAGCTACGCGTGCTTCCCCGCAACCAACCGGTGGCAGCCACCACATCTGGGGCCGCCCAGTTCCGCTTCCTGCGTTCGGGCTGAACTCAGCCGTTCCCCAGCGGCCAGCCGCAGGGCTGGTCCCGCGCGTGAAGCCTGACTTGAGAGCGGGCGCAACGCGAATCAACCGGCGCCCCGTTTCTGTTCCACCGTCGCGCGGCAGTAGCGCTCGAACACGGCGTTGATGCTGGGCCAGCCGAAGTTTTTCTCCACCAGCGAGCGGGCGTTCTGGCCGAGGGCACGGCGGCGGGCGGCTTGCTCGAAGAGGGCGGCAATCTCGTTCGCGAAGTCGGCGGGCGTGTCGGCCAGGGCGATGTGTTCGCCGTGGTTCACGGGCAGGCCCTCCGCGCCGATGCGCGTGCTCACACACGGGATGCCCGTGGCCATCGCCTCGAAAATCTTGATGCGCGTGCCGCCGCCGACGCGCAGCGGCACGACCATCACCTCGCCCGCCGCGAGGTGCGGGCGCACGTCATCCACGGTGCCGGTGACGCCGATGCTCGCGTCGCGCGTGGCGAGTTCGAGAATCCTGGGCGCGGGCTTGCGGCCCACGATGGTGAGCGTGGCGTCGGGGAACTGCTGCTTCACCAGCGGCCATATCTCGTCCGCGAACCAGCCGCAGCCGTCAATGTTGGGCATCCAGTCCATCGAGCCGAGGAAGACGAGCGAGCGTGGCGTGCGCGGGGCGGCGCTGAGTTGAAAGAAATCCAAGTCCACGCCGGTGGGCACGGCCCCGACGACGTTGGTGAGCTTGAATTCTTCGCGCAGCAGGCGGGCGTCTTCCTCGGAGACGGCGCAGACCTTGTCCGCCAGTGAGCAGTAACGGCGCTCCTGCCGCACGGTCCGTTGCCATTGCCCGCGCATGTAGAAGCGCTTAACGGCTCCCTGCGCGGTGTCGAAGTGGCGTTTCCAGATAAGCGACTCGACGTTGTGCTGGAAGAGCAACACCGGCGTGCGCGGGCGTCGGCCCCCGGCGAAGAGCGCCACGCCCGGCGTGAGGAAGTCGCAGACGATGAGGTCGAACTTGCTCGACGCATCGGCGTCGGCCATTGCCTGCGCCCACGCGGCGGAGCGGTATTTGTGCAGCGCGTAGGGCAGGCCGGTGAGGAAGAAGTTCGCCGCCAGCTCGGCGAAGAACGCAGGGGAACCCTTCGGCGTCTCGCGCCACGGAATCCACGTCTGCGCGTCGGAATACTCGGCAGCCGCCGCGCGCGCGGTCTCGGGCGTGCCCTCGGGCCAGAGCGAGAGGTAGGTGAGCGGGTTCTGCTTCCGCAGCTCGCGGAGCATATTGAACGTGCGGATTTTGCCGCCGGTGTCCACGGGATGGAGCGGGCCGGTCTTGAGCCAGAGGATGCGCAAGGGGCCGTCCGGCTGACGCGCTTGGGTGGCGGAGGTCGAAGAATCGCTCATGCAGTGTTGCGGCGGATTAAACAGCAAGGGATGCGGTGGCAGAAGGAAATTTGGGTGCTCGATGCGCAAGTTGGGTCCCAGCCGCCCAAATTCCTCCTTCCCATTTCACCTCCCGATTCCTACCGTCTCCCGCTTTGTTCGCTAGCTTAAACCAGTAACACCCAACCCGACCGAACCTATGGCCGCTGATAATTCCGTTGTCGCAAAACTCGAAGCTCCCCCGCTGACGCCGCTCGCGCTCAAGTCCCGCCTCGCCGCCACGCCCGCCAACGCGCCGAAATTCTCCGTCACCGTCACAAACGCCGCAGGCCAGCCCGTCGTCGTGGCCGACCCGCGTGCCACCCGCGCGCTCGTCGCCCTCATGGATGTCCACGCCGTCGTCGGCGGCGCGGCCTGCCACTGGGGTGGCCCGGCGGCCTTCGCCGAAATCATGGCGGCAGTCCATGCGCAGATGTTCGCCACGCAGGGGCGGCAGTGGCATGAGGCGTTCAACTTCGTCAACGACGCCGGCCACACGGAGAACGGCATCTACGCCCTCCGCGCGAATTACGGTTTCGATGGCATGACCTTCGACACGCTCAAGGGCTTCCGTAGTATCGCGAGCAAGTTCACCGGCCACGGCGAGTCGCACCTCAACCCCGAGGGCGTGCTCGTCTCCAACGGCCCGCTCGGCTCCAGCCTCCCGCAGGCGCAGGGCCTCGCGATGGGCGACAAGACCGCCGGCCGCGACCGCATCACCATCTGCACCGTGTCCGACGGCGCGGCGATGGAAGGCGAGGCCAAGGAAGCTTTCGCCGCCATCCCCGGCCTCGCCGCGAAGGACCGCGTCAACCCGTTCGTGCTCATCCTCTCCGACAACGACACGAAACTCTCCGGCCGTATCACGAAGGATTCCTTCTCCATGCAGCCGAGTTTGAGCGCGATGGCCGTGCTGGGCTGGAACGTGATTGCCGTCCCGAACGGCCACGACTTGCAGGCCGTTTATCTCGCCGTGGAAAAAGGCATCGCCGCCGCCAAGGCGAATCCCAAGCAGCCCGTCTGCCTCTGGGTCAAGACCCTCAAGGGCTACGGCATCAAGGCCACCGTGGAGAACTCCGCCGGCGGCCACGGCTTCCCGCTCGCGAACGGCGAACAGATTCCCGCGTGGGTGACGGAGCTTTACGCCGGCGACACCGCGCCCGCTGAGTTTGTCGCGTGGGGCGCTGTGCTCCGCGCTGACTGGGAGAAGAGTGAAGCGGCGAAGAAAGCCAAGGCGGCGGCTGCCGCTCCCGCGCCTGCTGCCCCGGCGATGAAGAAAGACAAAGTTCAGGCTGGCCTCGCCAAGGGTGCCGTCCGCGCCGCGATGGATGGCCTCCCCGTCTTCTCCATCTCCAGCGATGTGCAAGGCTCCACCGGCATCAGCGCGTTTCAGAAGGCGTTGCCCGAGCGTTTCGTGGAGGTCGGCATCGCTGAGGCGAACATGATCAGCGTCGGCGCGGGCTACGCGAAGTCCGGCTACATTCCCATCGTGGACACCTTCGGCCAGTTCGGCGTCACGAAGGGCAACCTCCCGCTCACGATGGCCGCGCTCTCGCAGGCCCCGGTCATCGCGATGTTCAGCCACATCGGCTTCCAAGACGCCGCCGACGGCGCGAGCCACCAGGCCACGACTTACATCGCCGCCGTCAGTTCCATCCCGCACACCTGCGTCATCATGCCGAGTTGCCCGGACGAGGCGGAGTCGCTGATGTATCAGGCCATCCACCGCTACGCCGCCGACCGCGCGGCGAGCAAGAATGGTGAGAGCTACATCTTCTTCGTGGGCCGCGAAAACTATCCGATGAGCTGGATTCCTGGCGCGACGTATCCGTGGGGCAAGGCACAAGTCCTCGCTCAGGGAACTGACGTTGTCCTCATCGGCTGCGGCGTGTTGCTCGACAAGGCTATCAGCGCTGGCAAGAAGCTCGCCGAGCAGGGCGTGAAGGCCACCGTCATCAACAACCCGTTCGTCAACCACGTGGACCTCGAGACCATCGGGGCCGCCGTGAAGGCCGCGCATGGCCGCGTCGTGACCATCGAAGATCACCAAGTCGTCGGCGGCATGGGCGCGCAAGTCAGCCACGCCTTGAGCCGCGCGGGCATCGCGCATCGCATGACCTCGCTGGGTATTCCCGGTGAGTTCGGCCAGAGCGCCTACCTCGCCGAGGAACTCTACAAACTGCACGGCCTGAGCGCCGACAAGCTCGTGGCGTCCGCGCTCGCGCTGATGAAGTAGTCAGTCACCACTCACTTGTGAACGGCCAGAGCGGCAACCGCTCTGGCCGTTTTGCTGGAGAAGTTTTCAAACCACTGACCTGCACTCACCGGCACTAATGAGAACAGAAGCCCGAGCGGCCTGGCCGGGTGGCCACCCGGCTCGTGTCGTGTCTTCATTAGTGCCGGTGAGTGCCGGTTAGTGGTTCAGGTTCGGACCCTCCCGCGAAAGGACGTGACCGCTCCCGCCGCCGTCCCTAGCGTCGCGCCGATGTGGCGCGAGCGGCTGGATGTCTTTTGCGAACGGGGGATTCACGTCCTCATGGGGTTGCTGCTCGTCTTCGGGCCGCTGGCCTTGGGCGGCACGCACGCGGAGTTCTTCGCCGTGATGGCCGGGCTGGGTGTCGGCGCGCTGCTGCTCTGGCTGGTGCGGCTTTGGGTGAAGCCGGAGTTCGCGCTGCTTTGGCCGCCGCTGGCCTGGGCCGTCGCCGCGTTTCTCCTCTACGCTGTGCTGCGCGGGCAAGCGGCCGTGGTGGAATACACCGCGCGCGGTGAACTGCTTCAACTCGCCCTCTACGGCACGGTCTTCTTCGTCACGCTCAACAACCTCAACCGCCAACACTCCGCCAACTGGATCGCCGGCGCGCTCATCGCGGTGGCGACCTTCGCGGCGATGTATGGCCTCTACCAGTTCCTCACCAAGTCCGGGCTGGTCTGGCATTACGTGCGCCCCGCGAGCTACGCCGGCCGCGGCTCCGGCCCCTACATTTGTCCGAACCACCTGGCCGGCCTGCTGGAAATCGCCCTGCCGCTCGCGCTCGCGTATCTGCTCGCCGGCCGACCCGGCCATCTCGCGCGCATCCTCATCGGCTACGCGGTGCTGATGATGATCGGTGGGCTGGCGAGCACCGAGTCCCGCGGCGGCTGGGTGGCGGCGACGCTCGCGCTGCTCGTGCTCCTGGCGGTGCTGCTGGGCCAGCGCGGCCAGCGCCTGCCCGCGCTGCTCGTGCTGGTGGTCCTGACCGTGGCGGCGGTGTGGTTCGTGTCCGAGGTGAAGACGACTTCCGACCGGGTGCACAAGGCATTGAACCCCGACAAGCTGGACGACCCGCGCTTTGACATCTGGCCGGCGGCGGTGAAAATCTGGCAGGCGAACTTTTGGTGGGGCGCCGGGCCGGGGCACTTCGATCACCTCTTCCGTCTGCACCGCGATGGCCGCATCCAAGCGCGTCCGGGCCGCGCGCACAACGACTACCTCGACGCGCTGGCTGACTACGGCGTGGCCGGCACGGCCCTGTTGGCAACGGCCTTCGCCCTCGTGTTCGCCGGGGTGTTCCGCGTGTGGCAGCACGTCCAGCGCGACGGCGACGACTTCCGTTCGCGCCAGAGCAACCGCGCGGCCTTCGTGCTCGGCGGCTCCGTCGCGCTGCTCTCGCTGCTGCTGCACGCGGTGGTGGATTTCAACTTCCACATCCCGGCCAACGCCACGGCGGCGGTCGT
>JAYTIO010000621.1:0-3914 GCA_043731805.1 Pedosphaera sp.
AACCCGAACTCCGAAATGGGCTGGCCGCGACCGGGCGTAAAGAAAGCACAGCCAAGCTGCTGCCAGCCGCACGGGCCGGCTAGAAATAGTCCCGGTCCCAGTCAGTTCCACCTCGGCTGCTTGGTGGTTTGTGCGCCCTTTCGTGGCTCAACTTCGGAATTCGATCCGAAGGAGGGCGGGCGAGTGGCAGGGGGGCAGGGGGCCGCGGCCGGGCGGGTCCGCAGCGCGCGCTCTCCCTTCAAGCCGGCAGCTCCTCAACGCCCAACCCGCCCCAGCTTGTAATCGAAGCCGAACGGGACAGCGGGGGCGTGGCTGGGTTGTTCGTCAGCGCAATCAGCGCTTGGGCCGTGCGCTCCGCTCCGCTGGCCTTGGGCTCGGCGGACTGGCGATTCAGATTAGCTCCGAGCCAGAGTCCATCCCCGCCGCGTGCCGCGCGCGGGCCTTCAGGCCGCAGCTGGTTTCGGTGCGGGAGGCTTGATGCCCAAGGTGAGCAGCGCCCCGACGACGAGCATCACCCCCGCGGTGATGAAGGAACTGGTGTAGCTGCCGCCGCTCTGGGCCGTAAGCGTCTGTTGCACGCGCGGCAACACGAGACCGCCCACCCCCCACGCCGTGAAGAGCACGCCGTAGTTCATGCCGAAGGTCTTCAAGCCCCAAAGGTCTTTCGTGAACGACGGGAAGAGCGAGAGGTTCGCGCCGTAGTTGAAGCCAATCAGCGATGCGACCAATACGATCACGAACGGTTCCAGCCCCTTCGTGTTCGTCGCCGGAATGGCGACAAACATCAGCACGGCTTGGAACAGGAGCACGATCATCAAGGTCCAGCGCCGCCCGATCTTGTCCGAGACGATGCCCGCGACGATGCGGCCCGCCGCGTTGCCAATGGCCATGACCGCGACGGCGATGAACGCCGCGTCCCCCATGCTCTTCTTGGCCATGCCGCTGACGCTGCCGATGACCATCAGGCCCGCCCCCGCGCCGATGAAGTAGATGACCCACAGCAGGTAGAAGCCCGGCGTGCGGAGGATTTCTCCGGGCGTGCTGCTCGGCGCCGTTGACGCCGGGGCCGTTGAGTTCGCTGGCTGGCCGGCGACGTAGCCAGCCGGCGGATTTTGCAGCAGTTGCGCCAGCCCGCAGACAATCACCGTGAACGCGACCCCGAGGATCAGCATGGACTTCTGCACGCCGAAGTGGCCGAGCAGATACTGGCACGTTGGCGCGAGATACACCGGTGCCAGACCGAAGCCCGCCACCACCAGGCCCGCGATCAGCCCGGTCTTCGCGGGGGGGAACCACTTCAGCGCCGGCGGCGTCGCCGAAGAGTAGCCAAAGCCCATGCCCAGCCCGGCCAGCACGCCAATGCCCAGGAGCCACACCCCATAGCTGTTCGTCGTCGAGGCCAGCACGAAGCCGGAGCCGACCAGCAGGCCGCCGATGCTCGCGGTGAGGCGCGGGCCGAACTTGTCCTGACAGCGACCCGCGAGAATCATCGCGAACGCGAAGACCAGGCAGCACAGCGCGTAAGGGTCATTGAGCTGCGCGCCCTGCCAGCCGAACTCCTTCTCGATCGCCCCCTTGATGAGGCTCCACGCGTAGAGGATGCCCAGCGCGAGGTTGATGCCCGTGCCGGAGAAGGTGACGATCCAGCCGCGATGCTTTGACGGCGGCACGGGCGGGGCACTGGGTTCGTTGGAAATCACGGCGGGAGGCTGCGGGGGCCGGTTTGCAACGTCAAGCGCGGGCGTCCGGTTCGTTCCCCGGGCGGTGGCGGTGGCGGAGAGAAGACTTGCGGGAAGCGTCGGCAATCCGTTCCAATGAACCCCACAGACATCAACCACCCGACCACCCACCCGCCAACCGTCCCGCCCAGCTGCCCATGAAACCGACCCTGCGGAATCCCCTCGCTCTCCTCCGCTCCTTGGTGAGCCTGAGCGCCATCGCCGCGCTGCTGAACGGCTGTGCCTCGTCCGAGTGCGACTGCTGCAAGGCCAAACCTCCGACGGCCGCCGCCCAGCCCGGTCCCGCCGGCGCGGCGAGAAGCCTCTTCGACGGCAAGACCCTGACTGGCTGGAAAGACTCCGGGTTCGCCGGGGCTGGCGAGGTGACCGTGGTGCCGGACTTCAAAGGTCAAGGGCCGGTGATCCGCATTGACGCGGGCCAATCCCTCAGCGGCCTCACCTTCACCAACCCGGTGCCCAAGACGAACTTCGAGATCACCCTCGAAGCGCTCAAGGTGCAGGGCAACGACTTCTTCGTCGGCCTCACCTTCCCCGTCGGCGAGGCGCACGCGACGCTCGTGCTGGGCGGTTGGGGCGGCGCGACCACCGGCATCTCCAGCATTGACGGCCTCGACGCCTCGGAGAACGACACCACCAAGTTCCTCGGCTACGAGAAGGACAAGTGGTTCCGCATCCGCATGAAGGTGACCCCGGCGAAGCTGGAGGCGTGGGTGAACGACGACCAGATCGTGGACCAAGACCTCAAGGACCGCCGCATCTCCATGCGCTTCGGGGAAATCGAAAGCTCCGTCCCCCTGGGCATCGCCACCTACCAGACCACGACCATGGTGCGCAGTGTCCAGATCAAGCGGGTGCCCTGACGCGCTCCGGTCACGCCGCATCAGAACGGGCGAGCAGTTGGCCCTTCGCTCGAAGTGTCGCGAGAAGCAAGATTTGCTGGCACCTCTGCTGGCAGTTGGGGGGTTACACCACCTCGGATTTTTCTCGAAACCATCCAAAACAAGGCGTTTTGAAAGTGGCTCCAAAGGTAGGACTCGAACCTACAACATTCCGGTTAACAGCCGGATGCTCTACCATTGAGCTACTTTGGAACTCGAAAGCGCGGGGAAACTACAAACCCGTCCTCTCGCCGTCAATACGCGCGGTGGATTTTAACGCGAATCCGGCGGGGGGCGGTTTCTGGCCCTGCCAGCGGGGGCCGCCGCCGCCCCGCCGGGGTCGGGCAAAAGAAAAACCGGCGGGCCATGACTGGCCCGCCGGGGTGAGGGGAGGTTTTGGCCGTTGCGACTAGCGGTCGCGGGCTTCGTCGGCAGCGTCGAAGGCGTGCTGGAGGGCAACGAGGTCTTCGCCGGGCTTGAGCGCGTCGAGGATCTTCTGCTCTTCCTTGAGCTGCTCTGGGTTGTAGTTCGCGGCCTTGACGGACAGGCCGATGCGGCGTTCGGCGCGGTCAATCTTGATGACGCGGGCGGTGACTTCCTGGCCAGCGGTGAGGACGTTCTTGATCTTGTCCACGCGCTCGTCGCTGACCTGGCTGATGTGGACGAGGCCGTCAATGTCATGGGCGAGACCGATGAACGCGCCGAAGCTGGCGAGCTTGGTGACCTTGCCGGTGACGAGGTCGCCGACCTTGTAGAACTGGTCAATGGACGACCACGGGTCGGTGCCGAGTTGTTTCATGCCCAGCGAAATGCGCTGGTTGACCTTGTCGATCTCGAGCACGACCGCCTCGACCTCGTCGTTCTTCTGGAAGACTTCGGAGGGGTGGTTGATCTTGCGGGTCCAGGAGATGTCGGACACATGCACCATGCCGTCGAGGCCTTCTTCGAGTTCGACGAAGGCACCGTAGCTGGTGAGGTTGCGGACCTTGCCCTTGATCTTGGTGCCGGGAGGATACTTCGCCTGCGCGGCTTCCCACGGGTTGGATTCGAGCTGGCGGATACCGAGCGAGATTTTCTGCTCGTCGCGGTTGATGCCCAGCACGACGGCTTCGACTTCCTGGCCGGGCTTGAGCACGTCGGAAGGCTTGGCGATGCGCTTGGTCCAAGACAGTTCGGTGACGTGGACGAGGCCTTCGACGCCGGGTTCGAGTTCGATGAAGGCACCGTAGGCGACGAGGTTGACGACCTTGCCCTTGACCTTGGTGCCGACGGGGAACTTGCTCTCGATGGCTTCCCA
>JAYTIO010000622.1:0-2588 GCA_043731805.1 Pedosphaera sp.
GCGCTCCAAACGCTTGGCCCCTTCCTCCTCGTCACGACCTCCTTCGCCGCCGCCCCGCTCCCCGCCGACCACGCCGAGCGCATGACGCGCGGCCTCGTCACCTTCACCCAGCACATTCGCCCGGTGCTCGTGCAGAGCTGCCTCGGCTGCCACGGCGGCGAGAAGACCAAGGGCGGCCTCGACCTCGCCACGCGCGAGGACTTGCTCAAGGGCGGCACCGAGGGCGCGGCCATCGTGCCGTTCAGTGCCAAGGACAGCCGGTTGCTCAAGCTCGTCCGCCATGCCGAAGAGCCGCACATGCCGTCAAAGGCGGACAAGCTTTCCCCCGAAGTCATCGCCCGCCTCGCCGCGTGGATTGACGACGGCGCGCCTTACGACGGCCCGCTCCTCGCCGGCAAAGTCGCGAAGGACAAATCGAAAGTGACGGATGAGGACCGGAAGTGGTGGGCGTTTCAGCCGCTCGCGCGCCCGACGCCTCCCCCCATCGGCAATCGGCAATCGGCAATCGGCAATCCCGTTGACCGCTTCCTCCTCGCCCAAGCCGCCCCTCGCCCCCTCGCCCCGCCCGCGGACAAGCGCACGCTCATCCGCCGCGCTCACCTCGACTTGCACGGCATCCCGCCAACACCCGAGGCCGTGGACGACTTCCTGAAGGACACTTCCCCCGACGCCTGGCCGAAGCTCCTCGCCCGCCTGCTCGACTCCCCGCGCTACGGCGAGCGTTGGGCGCGGCACTGGCTGGATGTCGCGCGCTTCGCCGAGAGCAGCGGCTTCGAGCACGACTACGACCGCCCCGGCGCGTTTCACTTCCGCGACTTCGTGATCAAGGCGCTCAACAGCGACCAGCCCTTCGACCAGTTCCTCCGCTGGCAGCTCGCGGGCGATGAGTTCGAGCCGGACAACCCGCTGGCCCTCAGCGCCACGGGCTTCCTCGGCGCAGGCGTCTTCCCCACGCAAATCACCGCCAACGAAGTCGAGCGCACGCGCTACGACGCGATGGACGACATGCTCTCGACCACCGGCTCCGCGTTCCTCGGCCTCACCATCGGCTGCGCCCGCTGCCACGACCACAAATACGACCCGCTCCCGAACGAGGACTACTACCGGATGCTCGCCACTTTCACGACGACGGTGCGCAGCGTCGTGGACCTCGAGATGGAGCCGGAGAAAAGCCGTGACGCGAAAACCAAGTGGCAGGCCGCCGCCGCGCCGCTCGCTGCTGAACTGAAGCGCCACGAAGCCTCGCTCGCCCCGAAGTTCGACGCCTGGCTCGCGTCCGGCGCAGCGATGCCCACTGGCGGCGTCTGGACCGTTGTGGAACTCGCGAGCACGAAGTCCAAAGCGGGCGCGACTTTCAAGAAGCTCGACGACCTCTCCTACTTGGCTGAGGGCGCGAACGGCGCGAGCGACGAATACACCTTCACCTTCACCACGCAGCAGCGACGCCTCACCGGGCTGCGCTTGGAAGCCCTTGCCCACGCCTCGATGACAAAAGGCGGGCCGGGCCGCGCGGAGAACGGGAACTTCGCCTTGAGCAAAATCATCGTGTCTGCCGCGCCGCTCGGCAGCTCCGCCTCGCCCCGTCCCATCGTGCTGGCGAAGGCTGAGGCGGACTTCGAGCAGAACAAGGCGTCGCTCTCCATCGCCGGCTCGCTCGATGACAACCCCAAGACCGGCTGGGCCGTGGACCCGCAGTTCGGCAAGGACCACGCCGCCGTGTTCACCTTCGCCGAGCCGGTGGACTTCGAAGCGGGCGCAGCCGTGACGGTGAAGTTGCAGTTCGACCTCAACACGAAACACAGCATCGGTCGCCCGCGCCTCGCGGTGATGGCTGATGTGGAGCCGAGCCTCAAGGGCGAGAGCCTGCCGGCGACGGTGGCCGAGGGGCTACGGAAGGCGAAGCAGCCGGAATTCAAGCTGGCTGCCGCCGAGCGCGAGACGTTGCTCGCGTGGTGGCTGCGCAAAGACGCCGGCTGGCGCGACCGGCAGGCCAAGCTCACCGCCCACGCCAGCAGCGAGCCGGGCACGAGGACGCCGGTGCTCGTCTGCGCCGAGGGCAACAAGCCGTTGCGGATGCACACGCAGGGCGCGGACTTCTTCGAGCAGACGCACTTCCTCCGGCGCGGCAGCACGGACCAGAAGCTGGGCGTCGCGCCGCAGGGTTTTCTCCAGATGCTCACGCGCACTGCTGACGTCGGCCAGCGCTGGCAATGGCAGCCGCCGACCGGCGCGAAGTTCTCCGGTCGCCGGCGCTCGCTCGCCAACTGGATGACCGATGTGGACCACGGCGCGGGCGCGCTCGTCGCGCGCGTGGCGGTGAATCGGCTCTGGCAGCATCACTTCGGTCGCGGCCTCGTGGCGACGCCGGATGACTTCGGTCGCACCGGCGCGCTGCCGTCGCATCCGGAGTTGCTCGATTGGCTCGCGGGCGAACTCGTCCGCAATGGCTGGAAGTTGAAACCCATTCACCAGCTCATCATGGGAAGCGCAGCTTACCGGGCCGGAAGTGTTCAGTCGGCGAAGGCTGGCGACGCGCGCACGGAGAAGGCTGCCCCACTGAACACTGAACACTTCCTCCATCGGCAGCC
>JAYTIO010000623.1:0-4463 GCA_043731805.1 Pedosphaera sp.
GCTGCGCCGGCCGTCGCCGGAGCCACGGCGGACCACCGCAGCCTGCTGCTGGGCTTTGCGGGCCGGGCGTTTCGCCGGCCCGCGACGGCGGAGGAAGTCGCGCCGTTCGCCGCGATTGTCGAAGGGCAGCTCGCGCGCGGCGTGGGCTTCGAGCCGGCGATGCTCGCGGGTTACAAGGCCATCCTTTGCTCGCCGGACTTTCTGCTCATTGGCCTGGAATCCGGCGTGCCGCAGTCGGCGAAAGGCGCTCCCGTCAAACTCGGCGGCCACGCGCTCGCCTCGCGCCTGTCGTTCTTTCTGTGGAACTCCGGGCCGGATGCGACGCTGCTGGACCTCGCCGCGAAGCACGCCTTGTCCCCGCCCGCCACGCTCCGCGCGCAGGTCGAGCGGATGCTGGCGGACCCGCGCTTGGACCGGTTCGTCGAGCACTTCCTCGACGAATGGCTGGAGCTGAAGCGAATTGATTTCACCACGCCCGACCCGAATTTGTATCCCGAGTTCGACCCGTGGCTGCACGACTCGATGCTCGCCGAGTCGCGCGCGTGGCTGCGGCGGATGCTCGCGCAGAATCTCGGCGTGCGTCAGGTGCTGGCCGCCGACACCGTGCTGGTCAACCAACGGCTTGCCGAGCTGTATGGCCTGCTCGGCGTGACGGGCGCGGAGCTGCGCGAGGTGAAACTGCCCGCCGGCTCGCCGCGCGGCGGTTTCCTCACGCAGGCGGCTGTGCTGAAGGTGACGGCCAATGGGACCGCGACCTCGCCCGTGCTGCGCGGCGTGTGGGTGATGGAGCGCATCCTCGGCATTCCGCGTCAGCCGCCGCCGCCGAACATCCCGGCCGTCGAGCCCGACGCGACCGGGGCCGTGACCATCCGCCAGATGATTGAGCAGCACCGGGCCGACGCTGCGTGCGCGTCCTGTCACGCGAAGATGGACCCGCCGGGACTGGCCTTGGAGAACTTCGATGCCATCGGCGGCTGGCGCGACCGCTACCGGCTCGCCGGACAGCCGAAGAAAGTGCGCAAGGGCAAGGAGGTCGTGGAGGAGCCGTTTGTGGAAATCGTCAGCGGTGCGGCGCATCGCAACCGCATCAAGCTGCGCCTCGGCTCCGAAGTGGACGCGAGGGGCGAACTCGCCGACGGCCGCCAGTTCACCGACGTGAACGGCCTGCGCGAACTGCTGCTGCAAGACGAGGACGCCCTCGCCCGCAATGTCGCGCGGCAGTTGCTCATCTACGCGACCGGAGCCGGCATCCGCTTCACCGACCGCGCGGCCATTGACGCGATTGTCGCCCGCGCCAAACCCACACAGCATGGATTGCGCTCGCTGGTGCAGGAAGTCGTGGCCAGCGAATTGTTCCAGACCAAGTAACCCACCCACCCATGACGCATATTCGCAAAGCCGGCCTCTCTCGCCGCCATTTCCTCCGCGCCTCAGGGGCCGCGCTGGCTCTGCCGTTCCTGGACGCCATGCATCCGGCATTCGCCAAGCCTGCCGAGGACCCGCGCCGCTTGCTCGCCATCTGCACGAACCTCGGCGTGCTGGAGCGGCACTTCTACCCCGCCGAGACCGGGCGCGATTTCGCGCTCACGCCGTATCTCGAACCGCTCAAGGACTTCCGTGACCAGTTCACTGTGTTCTCCGGCACCTCGCATCCCGATGTCACCGGCGGGCATTCGGCCGAAGCCACCTTTCTCACTGCTGCGCCGCACCCCGGTTCGGCGTCCTTCCGCAACAGCATCTCGCTCGACCAGTTTGCCGCCGAACGCATCGGCCACCAGACGCGCGTGGGGGCTTTGCCGTTGGTCGTCGCGAAGAGCGGCAACCAATCCCTCTCCTTCACCAGCAGCGGCGTGATGCTGCCCGCCGAGCGCAGCCCGGCGCAGGTCTTCAAGGCCCTGTTCATCTCTGGCGATGCCGCTGCGGTGGACCGGCAGGTCGAAGACCTCCGCACCGGCCGGAGCATTCTGGACACGGTGGCCAGCCGCGCCGCCGCGTTGCAAAAGCAACTCGGGGCAGCCGACCGCGAGCGGCTCGACCAATACTTCACCGCCGTCCGCGAAGTGGAGCGTCGCCTCGTCATCGCCGAGGAATGGGAGCGCAAGCCGAAGCCCAAAGTGGCCGCACCCGCGCCGAAGGACGGCGAATACCTCCTCGAAAAACTCGGCGCGATGTTTGACCTCGCGCACCTTGCCTTCGCCACCGACAGCACCCGCCTCATCACGCTGATGATTCGGCTCGATGGCTTCGGTGAACACATCCCGGGCGTCAGCAGCGAAAGCCACAACCTCTCGCACCACGTCGGCCGCGAGGACAAGCTCGCGCAGCTAAAGAGCCTCGAACTGGCCGAGTTCCACCAGCTCGCCACGCTGCTCACGAAGCTCAAGTCCGCTCCGGAGGGCGACGCCACGCTTCTCGACCGCACGCAAGTCCTCTACGGCAGCAACCTTGGCAACGGCAACAACCACGACACCAAGAACCTCCCGGTGCTCCTCGCTGGCGGCGGCTTCAAGCACGGCCAGCACCTCGGCTTCGACAAGAAGAACAACTACCCGCTGCCCAACCTCTACGTCACCATGCTTCAGCGGCTCGGCCTAGAGACCGGCAAGTTCGCCAGCAGCACGGGCACGATGCAAGGCTTGGAACTGGCCTGATGCGATTGAGAGCTTACGGGTTGCCGCGGCCACGCCCTGTATATGCTGGTACTTGAGAAACGCCCGGCGCGTGAAGTGCGGCTTGTGGTTAGCCTTGCCATCTGGGGGTTGGTGGGGGGGATAACCGCTATTTGTAGGCCGAGACCGGCTTCGGGACGACGCCGAGCTCCTTGTAGTTGAAACCGCTCTTGAGTGGCTTTTTGCGCATGGCTCACCACCCGGGAACGAGCCGAGGGAAGGCCCGGCCCGGCACAGCTTTACCGCCTGCCTACCGCCATCGAGTGGAGCGGGGCAGTGGGCCTGTCGAGTGAGCAGGGCGCAACGCCCGCCGAGCGAGGGAACAAATCCCGCAAGGGCATTTTCGTGAGCGCCTTCAAGTGCGACGAGCAGCTGACCCCTTGGGGCCAATGGCCCGGCGACAAAGATCCGCCGGTGGGAGCCGGAAACTATGGCTCGGCGCGGCGTGCGACGCGGTCGCCGGCACGGCACCGGTGAAGAGCTTCAAGCCAAACCAGTTTGGCCTCTACGATCTGGGCGGCAACGTGTGGGAATGGTGCGAGGATTTGTTCGGCACAGCTGTGGAGTCCATGTGTTGCGCGGAGGTTCGTGGAAGACCGAGATCGTGAAAGGCCAAACCCTCAGCTACTATCAAATCCGTTCCGGTATGCGTTTTCCGGGTGCCATTGGGGCGGACGATACCGACTTCCGGGCCGTGCTCGACCTTGGCAACTGACCGGCGAAACGCGTTCGTCCCTTTCGCTGGTGGCAACAGCACCGACTGGCGGGGCAGGGTAGCGCCCGCGACAACTCTTTGCGCCTGAGTGGGGTATTCGGTCTGACCGGCCGCTTCACCAAGGATGAAACCCTGCTGGTGCTCACGCTCTGGCGCATCTACGACGAGGCCCGCATGGAGAGCACGGCCAGCACCGTCGTGGTGTCCGCCGACCTGGTCTTCGCGCGCCTGCGGCTCTACTTCGAGCACGTCGAACCCCCAACCCCGCCGCACTTCGAGCGCATGATCGTCCGGCTGCGCTCGCGGCGGCTGGTGCGCTTTGCGCGCCACGAAGATCCGCTGCGCTTTGGCGAGTCCGCACTCGAAATCCTGCCCACTCTGGCGCGGGTCATACCCTTCGAGAACGCTGCCGCCTGGGAGCAGCAGGTGGCCCTGCATCGCAGCGCGCCTGACGAGGGTCCGGAGGAAGCCGTATGAGCCAGCGCATTTCCCTGACGCGGATCATCGCCGTCCACTGGTATGGCTTCCGGCAAATCATCGACGTCAGTAACGACACCCTCATCTCGGGCAAGTTCGGCACCGGCAAGTCGGCGCTGCTCGACCTGATGCAGTGCGTGCTGCTCGGCGAGCACTGGCGGCCCAACCGCGCGGCGGCGGGCAACGCTCGGGGCCGCACGTTGAGCGGCTACTGCCTCTGTGACACCAACACGTTGCGCGATGGCGAGCCGCATTACACCCGTAGCAGCGCCGTTACCCTCATTGGTCTGGAGTTCTCTTGGCCCTTGGACAAAGGGCAGGCGGCCCCGCGGCGCGAGACGTGGGGGATGCGCCTCGAATACAGCTCGCCCACGGCCGAGCCCAAGCGCACCTACTTCCTCGTGCCCGAGCGCGTCGAGTGGGCAATGCTTGCCCCAGACGGGCAGATGCTGGACGAGGAGGTGTTTCGGACGTGGATCCGGCGCGACTACGGGCGCGACTGCCTCTTCGCCCGCCAGCAGGACTACCTCGCGGAGATGGCGACACCCCAGGGCGTTTGGCTGGCAGGCTCATAGCACGGGACTGGCCTGGAGGATGAGCCG
>JAYTIO010000624.1:0-2385 GCA_043731805.1 Pedosphaera sp.
GGCCGGCGCTTCGGCAGCGGGCTGTGGAATCCCAAAGCCCGCGTGCCCTTGCGCGTGCTGCACCACGGCGAGGCAGCCGTCGGCGAGGAACTCTTCGAGACGTTGCTCACGCAGGCGCTGGACCTCCGGGTGAACCTGCTCGCGCTGGACGCCGGCACGGACTCCTACCGCGTCATCTCCTCGGACGGCGATGGCTTGAGTGGCCTGACCGTGGACCGCTTCGGCGACACCTTGAGCGTGGAGGTGCACAGCCTCGGGATGTTCCTGCGGCTGGGGCGGTTGCTGCCGTTGATCCACCAGCGCCTCGGCACGAAGCGCCAAGTCATCTCCGTGGACGACTTCATCGCGCGCGTGGAAGGCATCCGCTTCGCCGGGGCGAACGACGTGCGCTCGGTGAAGATTCGCGAGCACGGCGTCCGCTACGAAGTGGACTTCGCCTCCGGGCACAAGACCGGTTTCTTCTGCGACCAGCGCGAGAATCGCCGCAAGCTGGCGGCCTTCGTGAAGGGCCAGCGCGTGCTGGACTGCTGCTGTTACACCGGCGGCTTCGCGCTCGCGGCCAAGGTGCTCGGCGGCGCGGCGGAAGTGACGGGCGTGGACCTCGACGAGAAGGCCATTGAGCAGGCGAAGCGCAACGCGAACCTGAACCAGACGCGCATCGAGTGGGTGCATTGCGACGCGTTCTCTTTCGCCCGCCAGATGCAGCGCAACAACACGCGCTGGCCGGTCGTCATCCTTGACCCGCCCAAGTTCATCTTCAGCGGCGAGGACGAGTTGGAGGGCAAACGGAAATACGAAGACCTGAACGGCATGGGCATGAACGTGCTGGAGCCGGGCGGCTTGCTGGTGACGTGCTCGTGCTCCGGGATGATTGACATGGAAGGCTTCGAACAGCTCGTGACGCGCGCGGCGTATCGGCTCGGCAAGCGGCTCCAATTCCTCGACCGCACCGGTGCGGGCGCCGACCATCCGGTGATGGCGAACTGTCCGGAGAGCCGCTACCTGAAGGCGATCTGGGCGCGGGTGTGGTGAGGAAACTGAACCACTCACTGGCACTGACCCGCACTAATGGGAAACCGAAAATGAACGCACTGGTTGCGACGTTCAGCAACCCGAACCCAATCCGATTAGTGCCAGTCAGTGCCGGTTAGTGGTTCGCACGGTTCGCCCACTCAGAGCTTCACCCGCGCGAGGTAGATCGCCGTCTTCCCCTCGTGCGAGGAGTAGTAGCTGATCCAGAGTTGCTGGTCGTGCCAGACCATGCCGGGGTAGCTGCTGTCCCCACTGCTGGGCAGGTCGAGGAGCGGCGTGAGTTCGCCTTTGGCCACATCCAGTTCGCACACGACGGTCTTGGTCTGCTTGTCCTTCCCGTGGTTTTGCAGGCGGCCACAGGCGATCCAGCGGCCATCGGGAAGCTGGATGAAGTTCGGTCCGCCGAAGAACTTGCCGAGGTCCTTCCACACCCACTCGTCGTAGGGGATGCGCTTGCTGATGCCGAGCAGCGCGGTGTTCGACGGCTTGCCGTCACGGCGTTGAAGGCAGTAGAGCGTGCCGTCCGGCGCGAACCGCAGCGTGGCCTCGGTCGGGCCGCCCTCGATGGCGAGGTCGTTCACCAGCGTGTCGTAGTCCACGCCGTTCTTGGTCAGCAGCAGCGTGGTGCCGTATTTCTTCGTCGTGCGGCTCTCGGGCGACACGTCATACGCCACGCCCAGGCCGTTGCTGCGATGCCACGTCACGCGCCAGAGCCATTGGTTCGTCGGCCCGACCCAGAAGACCTTGCCCCATTTCTTGCCATCATCCGACTGGGCGACGAAGGACTGGTTCTCGGTCGCGGGTTGGTTCCCCTCGCGCACGGTGGCCCCGCCGAGAATCATCAGGCGCGGCACGCCCGGCATGACGGTGATCTTCGGGTCGCGCAGGTCAAAGCCCGGCATCTCGATGCGCGCGGCGGACTCCCACCAGTAACCGGTGTCGCTGCTCAACACGCGCACCGCGCCATCGGGCGAGACGTGGCTGCTGCCCTCGCGGAAGACGCAATACCAGCGGTCCTTGAAGCGCACGAGGTCGGTGAAGGCGTTGTGCGGCGCGGCATCCCAGATTTTGCGATGCTCGACCAGGCGCGCGGTGGGTGCTGCGGGCGCGGGCGCGGCGGTATCAGCGGCGCGGGCGGGCAGCGCGGCCAGTAGGCAGAGGAGAAGTAGCTTTGCGTTCACGCGGCGTTTGTAGCGGCTCGCCGCGCGGGATTCAACTGCCGTCATGGTCGCCCGGTTGAACGGGCGCAAACGGACACCCACACGTTCCGAAGGCGAGGCGCGACTCCCTCTCCTCCATCGGATGGAGGAGAGGGCCGGGGAGAGGCGGCGCGTTACCGCTGGGTTATCAAGG
>JAYTIO010000625.1:0-3447 GCA_043731805.1 Pedosphaera sp.
CTCGTCCGCCTGGAAGCGGCGCAGGAGAACGGCGTCGTCGTCAGCGTGGATGGCGAGCGACAGACGCTCCAGCTCGGGGCGAAGTGAGTGCCATGCACGTCATCGCCAACGGTCGCGAAGTCAGCGCTCCGCTGCCCTGCTCGCTTGAAGCGTTCCTCAGCGCCCAGCAGTTGCTCCCCCGCAGCGTGGTCGTGGAGCACAACGGCGAGGCGGTCTCCCCCTCGGAGTTCCCCCACCGCACGCTCCAGGCTGGCGACCGGTTGGAGATTGTCCGCATCGTGGCCGGTGGCTGACGTAGGCGTCCGCGCTCCAGGACAGTTGCCGTCCGCTTCGCACCGCCGCATTCTCCCAGCATGAAATGGATTCCGTTGTTCACCGCGCTCGCCTTCGCCGCCAGCCTCTTCCCCGCCCCCGCGCAGACCAACATCCTCGCCCCGCTCCTCGCCCGCGACATCATCGGGCCGAACCTCGCACTCGCCGAGGTCCAGAACTACACCGAGAACCGCGTGCCGCTCATGCCCGCGCTCAAGTCCGCCGCCGCGTGGGAGAAGGAGGCCGCCCGGCTCCGCCGTGAAACGCTCGACGACGTCGTCTTCCGTGGCGAGGCCCGGGAGTGGCGCACCGCGTTGGCGAAGGTCGAGTGGCTCGACACGATTCCCGGTGGCCCCGGCTACACGATTCGCAAGGTGCGCTACGAGGCCTTGCCCGGCCTGTGGATTCCCGCCCTGCTCTACCTGCCGGAAAAAATCACCGGCAAAGTCCCCGTCCACCTCGCCGTGAACGGCCACGACCGGAAGGACGGCAAGGCCGCGCCCTACAAACAGATTCGCTGCATCAACCTCGCCAAACGCGGCGTCATCTCGCTCAACCCGGAATGGCTCGGCATGGGCCAACTCGTCACCCCGGGCTTCGCGCACGCCACAATGAACCAGCTCGACCTTTGCGGCACCAGCGGCATCGCGCCCTTCTACCTCGCGATGTCCCGCGCGCTGGATTTGCTCCTAGCCTTGCCCGAGGCCGACCCGCAGCGCGTCGCCGTCAGCGGCCTCTCCGGCGGCGGCTGGCAGACCATCTTCATCAGCTCGCTGGACACGCGCGTGACGCTCGCCAACCCCGTCGCCGGCTACTCCAGCTTCCGCACACGCGCGCGGAACTTCTCCGACCTCGGTGACTCCGAGCAGACGCCCAGCGACCTCGCCACGGTGGCCGACTACGCGCACCTCACGGCCATGCTGGCCCCACGCGGCGCGCTGCTCACCTTCAACGCGAAGGACAACTGCTGCTTCGCCACCGACCACGCGCTCCAGCCGCTGCTGGACGCCGCGCAACCGGTCTTCAAGCTGTTCAAGGCCGAGGCCAAACTCCGCTGGCACAACAACCACGTCCCCGGCACGCACAACTTCGAGCAGGACAACCGCGAGGTCTTCTACCGGATGCTCGGCGACACCTTCTTCCCCGGTGACGCGAAGTTCGACGCGAAGGAAATCCCCGCCGAGGCCGAGGTGAAGAAGGCCGAGGAACTCAACGTGCCGCTCCCGGCGGACAACCTGGACTTCAACCAGCTCGCCACCCGGCTCGCGAAAGACCTGCCGCGCGCCACCGCCGTCACCCCGCTCTCGCCCGCCGCGCTCCCGCGCTGGCAGCAGACCCAACGCGCGCTCCTTGGCGGCGTTGTTCACGCGAAGCACTACACCGTGAGCGCCGAACACGCGGGCACCACGACCACCAACGACCTCACCGTGACTTCGTGGCGCTTGAAGCTGGGCGACGCGTGGACCGTGCCCGCTGTCGAAATGACGCGCGGCGTTCCGCTCGAAACCGTCCTGCTGGTCGGGGACGCGGGCCGCAAGGGCCTGGCGGCCGAGGTGGACAAACTGGTGGCCGAGGGCAAGCGCGTCGTGGTCGTGGACCCGTTCTACTTCGGCGAGTCCCGCATCGCGCAGAAGGACTTCCTCTTCGCCCTGCTCGTGGCGGCGGTGGGGGACCGTCCGCTGGGCTTGCAGGCAAGTCAGTTGACCGCCACCGCGCGCTGGCTGGCCAACGAGCGGAAACTGGGGCCGGTGAAGCTGGTCAGCGTCGGCCCGCGCGCCAGTGTGTTCGCCACCATCGCCGCCGGGCTGGAGGAGAAGGCCATCGGCAGTCTGGAATTGCGCCAGCCGCTGGGGAGCTTGCGGGAACTCATCGAGCAGAACATCGGCGTGGACCGGCAGCCGGAACTCTTCTGCTTCGGCCTGCTGGAGCAGTTCGACGTGCTGCAACTGCGCACGCTCGTCGCGCCCCGCCCGGTGGTGGTGTTAGGGAACTGAAGCGGAGCGCGGTCGCGACAGGCGCGCGCCAGCTTTGCACCTTTGCGTTGGCCCCAGTTCCTCCCTACCTTCCCCCCCGTGTCATCCAAAGCGGAACCACCCGCCGAACCACTCGCCTTCGCCCAAGCCACCGTCCCGGACGTGTGGCAACTCCAAGCCGTCCACGCGTTGCGCGCGGGCAAGGACGTCGTCGTCCACGCGCCGACGGGCGCGGGCAAGACGATGGTGTTCGAGTTGTGGTCCAACTTCGGCAAGCCGCCCGGGCAGGCCATCTACACCGTGCCCACGCGGGCCTTGGCGAATGACAAGCTGGCCGAGTGGCGCGCGCGCGGCTGGCACGTGGGCATCGCGACGGGCGACTTGAGCGACAACCTCGATGCGACCGTGCTGGTCGCGACGCTCGAGACGCAGAAGTATCGGCTGATTCGCGGCGACGGGCCGGCGCTGCTGGTGATTGACGAGTATCAGATGCTCGCGGATGGCGACCGGGGCTTGAACTACGAGCTGTGTATCGCGATGGCTCCGCCGCAGACGCGGCTGCTGCTCCTGAGCGGCAGCGTGGAGAACCCGCACCACGTCGTGAAGTGGCTGGAGCGGCTCGGGCGCAAGGTGCAGCTCGTGCGACATCTCACGCGGCCGGTGCCGCTCAAGGAAGTGGAAGTCGGCCAACTCAGTGTCCGGGTGCCCAGCGAGGTGAAGGGCTACTGGCCGCGCCTCGTGGCCAAGGCACTGGCGGAGGACTTGGGTCCCGTGCTGATTTTCGCGCCGCGTCGCAAGGAGACCGAAGCCTTGGCTGGCGAACTCGCGCGGTTCCTCCCGAACGACAACCCGCTCACGCTCACGCCGGAGCAGAAGTTACTCGTGGGCGAGAAGGTCGCGCGGATGTTGCGCTGCCGCGTGGCGTTCCATCACAGCGGGATGAGCTACGGCGCGCGCGCGGGCGTCGTCGAGCCGTTGACGAAGGCGGGGCAGTTGCGCGTGGTGGTCGCGACGATGGGGCTGGCGGCGGGGATTAACTTCTCGTTGCGCAGTGTGGCGCTGGCGGCGGACTCGTATCGGCGCGACGGGGTGGAGATTCCCATTCGGCCGGATGAGATTTTGCAGATGTTCGGGCGGGCGGGTCGGCGGGGCATTGATGAGG
>JAYTIO010000626.1:0-1599 GCA_043731805.1 Pedosphaera sp.
CGACACGAACGACAAGCACGAGTTCATCGGCGAACAAATTGTTTACCTCGCGCGCAAGGGCAGCGTGACCAACCCGCGCACGGAGAAGGCCGCCGAGCCACGCTTCCTCGGTGCGCCGAAGCAGAGCTTCGAGCAGCAGGACGAACTCGAGGCGCTGGCCGCGTGGATGACCGCGCCGACGAATCCGCGCTTCGCCCGCGCGCAGGTGAACCGCATCTGGTTCCACCTCATGGGCCGCGGCATCGTGGACCCGATTGATGACTTCCGCGCGACGAACCCGGCGTCGCACCCGGCGCTGCTGGACGGGCTGACGGCGGAGTTTGTGAAGAGCGGCTTCAGCCTGCGCCACGTAATCCGGCTGGTGATGAACTCCCGCGCTTACCAAACCGCCAGCGAGCCGAACGACACCAACGCCGACGATGAACTCAACTACGCCCGCGCCCCGCTGCGCCGGCTCACGGCGGAGCAGATGTTCGACACGCTGCACCAGGTGGCGGGCGTGACGGCGGAGTTCAAGGGCCAGCCTGCGGGCACACGCGCGGCGGAGTTGCCCGGCGCGCGCACCGAGGGTCGGCGCGGCAAGCGCGCGCAGATGTCGCCGGACGTGTTCCTCGCGATGTTCGGCAAGCCGCCGCGCCTGCTGACCTGCGAGTGCGAACGCTCCACGGACACGAGCCTGGGCCAGGCGTTCTTCATGTTGTCCGGCCCGGCGGTGAACGAGCTGCTCACCCGCTCGGACAACCGCCTCGGCACGTTGCTGGACTCGGGCAAGCCCAACCGCGCCATCGTCGCGGAACTCTACTGGACCACCCTCACCCGCCCACCGTCCCCGACGGAGCTGACGAAGACCCTCGCGCACATCGAGCAGGCGAAGGACCGGCGCGCGGGCGTCGAGGACGTGCTCTGGGGGCTGGTGAACGCGAAGGAGTTTGTGCTGCGGCGGTAAGGATTAGCCGCGAAAGGGCGCAGAGAACACAAAGAGAGGCTCGGGCGAACTAGGGGCGATACCAATCCCTGATGCTAGCCGCCTGTTGGACTTAGCCGCGCAACTTTTTCCGTTGGCCGGGGTTCAACATCCATGCCCGCCCGTTTCGTCAACCTCGATCGCCAGACGCCCATGCTCCTGCCCTGCGACCTGCGCGACTGGCTCCCCGCCGAGCATCGCATCCACTTCATCCTGGATGCCGTCGAGCAAATCCCCACCGGCCGGTTCGGCTCCCGCACCATCGAGCCCGCCACGCACAGCGATGTGGCCGTGCGCTATCTCTGCGCCAATCACCATCCCGACCACGATTCCATCCGCACCTTCCGCACCGCCAACCGGGCCGCCTTCCAGGCCGCCTGCGTCACCGTGCTGCAACTGGCCCGGGAACTCCGGTTCACCGCGTGGGCACCGTCAGCGTGGACGGGACCAAGGCGGCCGACACCTGCCAGGCCAAGGAACCCCTGGACATCCCCGCCGAACTTCAGCGCCGCGTGCGCAGCCCAGCGCGCCGCCGGGCAAAAGCCCCGGGGACCGGCACCCAAAGCGCCCAGTGAAGTGCCCGCTCCCAAAGCCCAATACAACTTCACCGACCCCGAAAGCCGGATCATGAAGGC
>JAYTIO010000627.1:0-2316 GCA_043731805.1 Pedosphaera sp.
TGTCCGACGACGTAAATCCACATCGGCTTGGGCAGCAGGGCGAACACCACGAGCCAGCACGCCGCCCCGGCCGCCAGCGGCACCCAGACCTCCACCGCCCCGCCGCTGGCGCGCACCACCTTTACCAACGCCGGCACCGCCCCCGCGCACAGCGGCAGCAGGAGCAGGCCGAGGAGGAGCTTGAGCCACTTGGGCACGGCGGGAACGCGGTTGCCGGCCTACCGCGCCTTCACCACGCGCGTGTCGCACATGTGATCGTGCAAGGTCCGCTTCTCCGCGTCGAAGCCGGCGATGAGGTAGCCGATGTAGCAGACCATGCCGCTGATGATTTCCGCCCCGGCCCGGCCGCAGGCGCGGCCAAAACTGGGCTTCGTGCCGTCGGCCTTGATGACCTTGAGACCACACACTTTTTTGCCGAGCGTCGTGCCCCACAGGCCGACGAGCACGGCGTTGTAGCTGACGGACAGCACCATGGCGACGAGCTGGGCGACGCCATTGACCAGCAGCAGCAGCCCGAACGACTCCGGGCCGGACCGCTTGAACCCGCCGGAGGCGGCCACCCCGATCGCCACCAGAATGCCAATCGGGATGCCGACAATGAGGCCGTCAATGAACTTCGCGCACAGGCGGATCCAGAACCCCGCATACTCAAACTCCGCCGTCGCCGGACGCGCGGGCTGCGGCGCGGTAGCGGACGCCACCGCCGGCTCAGCGGGCACCGGCGGCATGCCCGGGCCACCCACCGTGCGCCACGGCTGCCAGTTCGCCAGGCCCTCGCGCCAGACCAGCGTGTCCGGCGTGACGACGCCGTCCTTGGCGAGCGCGTGTAACTGTGCCTCCGTGACGGGCCCTTGCTGTTGGTGGTTGATGGCGTAATACCAGTTCATAGGAAAGTGTCGCTGTAGCGCGGAACTCGTCTGACAGACGCAACCCGCCAAGCCAAGCCTTTCTTCCCGCTTGCCAGCGCGTGGGCCTTCGCCGAAACCACTCCCATGCGCCGCCGCCATTTCCTCGCCGCCACCGTCACCACGCTCGCCCTCCGGCCGCGCGCCAGCCCCGCCGCCGAACTCCCCTCGCTGCCCAGCTTCGACCGCGCGATGGAGACGTTCCTCGCCGCACGCGGCACGCCCGGCGGCGCGCTCGCCGTGGTGAAAGACGGCCGGCTCGTCCACGCGCGCGGCTACGGCTGGGCGGACGTGGCGACCAAATCCCCCGTCCAGCCCACTTCCCTCTTCCGCATCGCGAGTCTCTCCAAACCCATCACCGCCGTCGCCGTGCTCCAGTTCGTCGAGCAAGGCAAACTCACGCTCGACACCCGCGTCTTGGACCTGCTCGGCCTCACGCCCACCGGGCCCAAGCCCGACGTGCGCCTGCGCCCCATCACCGTTCGCCACTGCCTCCAGCACACCGGCGGCTGGGACCGCGACCAAAGCTTCGACCCGATGTTTCGTCCCTCGGCCATTGCCACCGCCACCGGCACGCCCGCGCCCGCGAGTGCTCGTGCGGTGATTCGCTACATGACCGGCCAGCCGCTGGAGTTCGACCCCGGCACGCGCTACGCCTACTCGAACTTCGGCTACTGCGTGCTCGGTCGCGTCATCGAAAAGCTCACGGGCAAAACCTACGAGACCGCCGTCCGCGAAACCGTCCTCGCGCCCATCGGCAGCAAGACCATGCGCCTGGGCCGCTCGCTCGAAGCCCACCGCGCCGCCGGTGAAGTCCGCTACTCCATGCCCGCTGGCGGCGAGACCGGCAGCGTCTTCCCCGGCCAACCCGATAAAGTCCCGTGGCCCTACGGCGGCTTCCACCTCGAAGCCATGGACGCCCACGGCGGCTGGCTCGCCAGCGCCGTGGACCTCGCCCGCTTCGCCGCCGCGCTGCACGATCCCGACCGTTGCCCGCTGCTCCAGCCCGCGCCCTACCGCGAGTTGCACGCGCCCCCGCCCGCCCCCGTGTCCCGCCAGGCCGACGGCACGTTGAAAGAAACCTTCTACTGCTGCGGTTGGTCGGCCCGGCCCATCATCGGTCGCCCGGGCAAAGCAAACTACTGGCACACCGGCAGCCTCCCCGGCACCTACACGCTCCTCGTCCGGCGTTGGGACGGCCTGAGCTGGGCCGCCCTCTTCAACCAACGCAGCGCCGACGCCAAGCTCGATGGTGAAATTGACCCCGCCCTCCACCGCGCCGCCGCCGCGGTGCCGCAGTGGCCCAAAGAAGACTTGTTCCACCAGTTGGGTTGAAGCGCTCACCCGAAGTTGAATTCAGACTCGCCCCGCAATCCGCGCTGCCACAGACTCCAACCACAATCCTATGAGT
>JAYTIO010000628.1:0-6962 GCA_043731805.1 Pedosphaera sp.
GGCGGAGAAATACGCACCCATCCACCAGATCGCGCACTGGGACGACCGCCAGCAGAAGCGCGCCGCCGACTACGACCGCGCGCTGGACGACGCCGCCACTGAGGCCGAGCGCCTCCTCGCCGCCGCCGGCAACAAGCTCGCGCCCGCCCTACTGGAGTTCTACCCGGCGGTGATCTGGGAGGATCAGGACGAGTGCCTCGACGTGCGGCCCGAGGATATTCCGCTGTGACATGACGCTGCCGCGAAAGCACCCCGAACGCGCAGGCGCCCAGAGGTTCTCTGCGCCCCCTGCGCTCTTTCGCGACCAACTCCTGCTGAGCTTCAAATGAAGTTCCTCCTTAAGTGGGCGTTCCGCGGCTTCCTCCTGCTGCTGGTGCTGCTGGTCATCCTCGCCGTGAGCTTCGATGCCATCGTCACCAGCCTCGCCGAGAGCAAACTCCGCAAGCAGACCGGCCTGGAGGTGCATTTGGACAAGCTCGAGCTGCGGCCTTGGAGTGGCCGGGCGCGGGTCGAGAAACTGGTGTTCTACAACCCGGCTGAGTTTGGCGGTGGCCCGCTGGTGAACATCGCCGAACTGCATGTCGAGTATGACCCCGCGCTCGCCCGCGAGCGGAAACTCCACTTGAACGTCCTGCGCTTCAACCTCGCCGAGCTGCATATCGTCGTGAACAAGGAAGGACAGTCCAACCTCGACGGCGTCCGCCGCACCGTGGAGAGAATCCGGCGCGGTGAGCGCCTCGCCAAGACCAACGCGCCGATGGAGTTCGCCGGACTGGATCTGCTGAACGTTTCGCTCGGCAAGGGCACCTGGACCGACCTGCGCACCTCCGGTTCCCCGCGCGAGTTTAACTTCGGTATCCAGAACGAAGTCCTACAGGACATGAAGGAATCCAAGGACGTGCTCAGCAAGCTCACGCCGGTTTTGGTGCGCGCCGGGCTGGCGTTTTTCGGGGTCGGCCAGCCCATGCCGGCTCCCAGCAACACGAACAATCCGCCGGCTGCCGTGACCAACCAAGCGGCCTTGCCCAAAGGCTAAATGCTCCTTCCGTGAAAATTCTCGGCATCATCCCTGCCCGCTTTGCCGCGTCGCGTTTCCCCGGCAAGCCCTTGCACCTCATCGCCGGCCAGTCGCTTATCCAGCGCGTCATCCAGCGCTGCCAGCTCGCCAAGTCATTGCGCGAAGTCATCGTCGCCACGGACGACGAACGCGTCGCCGCCGTGGCGCGGCAGTTCTGTCGCGTGGAGTTGACCCGCGCCGACCACCCCAGCGGCTCCGACCGCATCGCGGAAGTCGCCGCTCGCTGCGCCTGCGATGCCGTGGTGAACATCCAGGGCGATGAGCCGTTGATTGACCCGGCGGTGATTGATGCGGTGGCGCTGGCGCTGGACGACGCCGAGATGTCCACCGCCGCCACGCCCATCCAGAACGTCGAGGACTACGACAACCCCAACGTGGTGAAGGTCGTGACTGATGTCACCGGCCGCGCGCTCTACTTCTCCCGCCGCACGATTCCCAGCCTCCGCGACCACGCCGCGCAGCCATCCGCCGCGCAACTCGCCGCGTTTCCTTTCCTCAAGCACCTCGGTATCTACGGCTACCGGCGCGACACGCTGTTGAGGCTCATCCAATTCCCGCAGTCGCCGCTGGAGCAGGCCGAGCGGCTGGAGCAACTGCGCGCGTTGGAGAACGGCATCCCCATCGCCGTGGTGCGCGTGGCCTCCGACAGCGTGGGCGTGGACGTGCCAGCGGATGTGGCGCGCGTGGAGCGCTTGCTGGCTGCTTCCTCCTGCTCGTAATCCTGATCCTGATCCTGATCCTGATCCGCCTGCCGCCAACTGAGGAGCAGGATTAGGATCAGGATTAAGAGCACGAGCCGAGTCCGTTCGCTCGACTCCCCTTCGCCCTCCCGCTAGAGTCGCGGCCCATGACACTTGAAGACCACGTCGGAGATGTGATTCGCAAAGCCCGGACGATGCAGAACGTCCCCGCTGAAGCCGCCGCCCAGGCCGCTGGCCTCAGCCCCGAGGAACTTGCCGCGCTCGAAAGTTCCGGCCAGTGCGCCCGCAAACCCGATTACCGCAAGCTGGCCGCACTCGTCGGCTTGCACGGCGCGAAGCTCGAAGCCCTTGCCCTCGGCTGGCTGCCCGCTCCCGTTGATACCACCCTCTGGCGCGAGTTCCGCCAAATCACCACCACCCGCGCCGGCAACAGCGTCCACTGCTACCTCTTTTGGGACGAGGTCACCCGCGAGGCCGCGCTCTTTGACACGGGTTTCGAGGCCGAGGCCGTGCTTCAGCTCGTGCAGGCCGAGAGCCTGGACCTCCGCCACCTCTTCATCACCCACTCACACCACGACCACATCGAGGGCCTGCCCGCACTTCGCGAACGCTACCCCACGCTCCGCATCCACACCGACACCAAGGGCGCGCCGCCGCAGCACCGGAACCGCCGCAACGACTGCGTCCATCTCGGCAGCCTGCGCGTGTCCAACCGCGAGACCCCCGGCCACGCCGAGGACGGCGTGACCTACCTCATTGGCAACTGGCCGGACGACGCGGCGCTCGTCGCGGTCGTGGGCGACGCGCTCTTCGCCGGCTCGATGGGCGGGGCGAAGGAGCACGGCGAACTGGCGAAGACCAAGGTCCGCGAGCAAATCTTCTCGCTCCCGCCCGCCACGCTGGTTTGTCCCGGCCACGGCCCGCTCACGACGGTGGCGGAAGAGCGGGCGAACAACCCGTTCTTCTGACCGCCGGAGCGCTGGCTTCCAAGCCGGCTTAATCAGTCCGAGGGAAAGCCTCTCACCCGCAGCCAGGGGCGGGCGGCATTGCCAGTTCGAGCAGGCCAAGCCGGCTGGGAAGCCGGCGCTCCGGGCGGTTGCTTCCGAGGCGCTTTCCACTCACTCTTCCCGCCATGCCAATCTACGAGTTTCATTGCAGCGATTGCGAACGGGACAGCGAAGTGCTCGTCCGCTCCAGCCGTTGGGAAGGCACGCCCTGTCCGCACTGCGGGTCCAAGAAGCTGGGGAAGAAGTTTTCCACCTTTGCCTCCAGCGTCGCGGGCGAGGCCGCTCCGTCCTGCTCGGGCGTGCCCAAGTCCTGCGGCATGTGCGGCACCGGCAAAGCGCACTCGCACTGACGCCGCGTGCCGGCGACTTCCAGTCGCCGCCCGTTGCCAACAATCCCACCCGACGGTGACTGCAAGTCGCCGGCACTGTTCAGCGGGCGACCGCTTGTAGGAAAACGGTTTTACCCGTGGCCCGCACCGTCGTGAAGTTCGCGCACACCGCTGGCACCACGCAGAAGTCGCCGGGCTTGAGTTCGCACACGGTTTCCTCCCACCGCGCGGTCAGTTGACCCTCAGTCACCGCGAGCACGATGACGCGGTTCCCGTTCAGCCGCTCCGGCTCGGGGGACTGACGTCGGAGCAAATCCACAGTGAACAAATCGCAGGTCGCCAGCCGCTGCCATTCGCTCGCCCCCACTGGCTGCCACGCCGCCGGGGCCAGCGCCGGCTCGAAGTCCGCGAAGTCAATCGCGGCCAGCGCCTGCGGGATGTGCAGCTCACGGGGTTTGCCGTCGAGGCCAACGCGGTTCCAGTCGAACACGCGATAGGTCGTGTCCGAGTTTTGCTGAATCTCGAAGATGAGATTGCCCGCACCCAGCGCGTGGACGCGGCCGCTGGGGAGGAACATCGCGTCACCACGCTTCACCTGGATGCGATGGAAGCACTCGGCCACCGAGCCGTCCTGAATCCGCCGCTCGAACTCCGCCCGCGTCGCCCCGCGCCGCAGGCCGACGAACAGGTCCGCGTCCGGCGTGGCATCGGCCACATACCACATCTCGGTCTTCGGGTCGCCGCGCAGCTCGGCGGCCTGGTGCGCGGGCGGGTGGACTTGGAGCGAGAGCTTCTCTTGCGCGTCGAGAATCTTCACCAAGAGTGGGAAACGTCCGGCGCACGGCTGCGAGTCGCCGAGCAGTTCCTGCGCGTGATGCTCCATGAGCCAGCGCAAGTCGCGCCCAGCCAGCGGGCCGTTGGTGATGACGCTTACGCCCTCGGGTCGGTCCGTGATTTCCCACGACTCGCCGATGGGCGAGTGCGGCGGCAGAACCTTGCCGTAGAGCTGTTCGAGTTTGCGCCCGCCCCAGACGCGGTCCTTGAAGATGGGCTGGAAGGTGAAGGGGTAGAGCGCGTGCGACATGGGCGAAAGGTTGGCGAGAGGTGAAGCCCCGGCTCAAGGCGAAACCACGCTGGTAGCGGCCCACCGCCGCCACAGCACGCCGGTCAAAGCCACCGCTCCGAGCGTGATGGCCAGGCCCAGTTGAAACGTGCGGTCCCCCACGCGCAGCTCCACGCGCGTGGTGCCGGCGGGGACGACCACGGCTTGGAAGCAGTGGTTCGCGCGCAGGATGGGCACGGGCTGGCCACCGACGGTCGCGTGCCAGATGGGGTAATCCGTCTGGGCCAGCACGAGCAGCGCGGGGGCGTCGGCGCGCACGTCCACTTGCACGCGCTCTGAGGTCCAGGAGAGCACCTGCGCCTCCGCCACACAGCCGTTGGTGAAGGGCACGAGCTGGCGGGCCTCGGGTGGCAGGAAGACTTCAGCGCGCGGGTTGAAGTTCGTGAGCGCGGCCAGCACCTCGGCGTCGGGGCGAAACTCCGGGCGCATCCCGGCGGTGGCGAGGGGCAGGGCGCCGGGGCGCGGTTCCCAGGCGAAGAGGCTCCCAGCCTTCGTCACCTGCGCGACGCCGACGAAGTCCGCGAGCGGCGTCGGGATTTCCTCCGCGCTGAAGAGCAGCCGAACAGGCCGCTGCTCGCGCGGGTAGAGCGCGAAGAAGCCGTCCACCTTCGGCACGCCCTCGACGAGGTTGCAGTTCGCGAACATCGCGAGGCGCGGGATCAGGTAATGGCGGCTGGGGTCGGGGAGCACGGTCTGGCCGAGGGCGCGGTTGGCGGCGGTGCGGACCAGGGCGCGTGACTCGCCGAGGCGCGGCGGGGGCGTGAGTTCCGCCACGCCCGGGGCCAGCAGTTCGCGCGCGACGCGGGCCGGGAGCACGGGCATGTGCGTCAGGCCGTCGAGCCACGCGGAGCCGAGCAGGGCGAGCGCCGCCAGCCACGCGCGGCGCAGCGGCAGGCGGTTCAGCGCAAACCAACTTCCGCCCAGCATCAGCACGAGGAAGAGGCAGCGCAACGCGGCGTTGTCCCACAGGGCGGCTCGCTCCGACGGCGTGAGCGGGTAGAGCGGAAACTGCTGGCCGCACCACGCCAGCGCGGCCACCGCCACGAGCATGGCGCAGCCGAGACTCACCAGGAGCCGATGCGGCGGACCGGTGGTGGAGGCTTGCCATTGGGCGATGCCGAGGGCTGCCAGCATGGGCAAGCCGGCGACGGCGAGGACTACGAATTTCACTGGGTAGCGCAGGCCGCCGAGGAACGGCAACGCTGCGCGAAGCCAGCCGAAGAGTCCGGCCCCATCGCCTAGCGCCAGCCACAGCCCGGCCCACAGCACGCCGCCCAGCACCCACACGCGTGCCTGCCGCACGGTCAGGAGCGCGGCCAGCGCGAAGAGCAGCAGGCCGATGCCGGCGTAGTAGCTGGCAATCCATTGCTGCGTCGGCTGATGGAAGACGCCGTCGGGAAACGCGTGGGCGTGGAAGAGCGGCAGGAGCAGATTGGCCAGGCCGGTTGCGGGCATGGACCACTCGGCGGGGGCGTGGCTGCCGGTGCGGTGGGAGCGGGAGAGGAGTTCGAGGAAGGGGAGGAGTTGCACTGCGGCCAAGCCGATGGCCAGTGAAGTCACGCCCGCGAGTCGGCGGGCGAGAGCTGCAAGTTTGCCGCGCATTTCAGGCGCATGCACCAGCGCCAGCACGCCCGCGAGCAGCCACGTTTGCAGGATGATTTCCGGCGCGCCGGTGAGCAGTTGCAGCGCGGTGACGACTGCGCCGAGCAGGACGTTGCGTCCGCCTTCCGTCGCCGCGCGTTCCCACGCGAGCACGACCCACGGCAGCCAGCCGAGGGCGGCGGCGTTGTTCGGCCACAGGAGCGAGTGCAACGCGACCGCGCTGAAGGCGTAGGCAATTCCCGCGAAGGCCGCCGCGAGCGGGTTCGCCGTCCAGCGCCGCGTCAGTAGGAACATGCCCACGCCGCCGGCCCACAGGTGCAGCAGGCAGAAGACGCCGAGCGACCAGGACAACGGCAGCAGCAGGTAAAACAGCGAGCCGGGGTAGAGCGTGAGCGTGTTCCACTGGGCGAGAAACGGGAGGCCGAAGTCGTTGAGCGGATTCCACAACGGGACTTCGCCCCGCCAGAACGCCTCGCGATGGAAGTGGGCGATGGGATGGCCGAAGCGCCCGAAGTCACCCGCCGCGAAGGTGCGCAGGCCGATGACAACGTCGGGGAAACTTGCGACCACGAGCAGCGCCAGCAGCGCGGCGAAACGCGGCGCGGTGAGCCAAGCCGTCGGCGAGCGCGGTTCCGGGGGCGACGACGCGGCGGACTCAGCCAAGCACCAGCCTCCGTTCCGGCGGCGGGCCGGGATTGCGCCGGGCCTTGATGGCGAAATACGGCGGGATGAACCAGCAACGATGGCCGAAGCTGCTGGGCGCGGCGGTGGCGTCGCCGTGGCGCGGCTCGAAGGTGTCCTCGATGACAAAGCCGGCGCGGCAGAGGCCGCCGAGCAGTTCATCCCAGCGGTGCATGAACTCGAGCGTGCCGCTCTCGCGCAATGCGGAGCCGGCGGATACCGGCGGCAGCGGGCCGCTACGATAGTAAGGCTCCAGCAGCGAGTAGCCGACGGGCAGGAGGCGCAGGCTGGCCTGGAGGTTGGCCGGCTGTTTGTGCTGGCTGATGTAGAGGCCGCCGGGCGCAGTCACGCGCGCGACCTCGCGATAGACCGGTGCGACCGCCGGCACGTAGCAGGTGCTCACCGGCTGCACGACGAGGTCGAAGTGCGCCTCGGGCAGCG
>JAYTIO010000629.1:0-2544 GCA_043731805.1 Pedosphaera sp.
GGGCGGAAAAGGGGAAGTTAGAGAGACAGACGGGACGCGCTGTCCTGCTTGGCACGAACGCGCCGGGTCGGAGCCTGGCGCTCGAAATACGAACCCTAAATCTTCCAGCCCTCGCGATACTTGTGCTGGATGAACTGGTCGGCTTCGGGGCAGCCCATCGAGCGCAGCGTCTTGGCGTCCCAGACGAGTTTCTTGCCCACGCGGAAGGCGACGTTGCCCAGCAGGCCGGCCTCGGAGAGCGGGCCACCGTAGGCGAAATCGCACTCGGCCTTGCCGCCGGTCTTGATGGCTTGAATCCATTGCTCATGGTGCCAGTTGTTGCCCTTGGCATCGGGCACGAAGGGCGCGGGCGGCTGGAAGTTGGCGAACTTGTCCTCGGGCAGGAGCAGGCGCTGGGCGTAGTTCGCCAGCAAGCGGCCTTTGTCGCCGACGAAGAGCACGCCGCCGCCCCTCCACTTGTCGAGCAGTGGGCCGAGTTCCTCCGTCGGCCGATACTTGCCCTGATACCAGGTGAGCTTCACCGGCGGCTGCTGGCCGCGCGCGGGGTATTCGTAGCGGACTTTCAAATCCACCGGCACCAGCTCCGGGTCCACCGCCGGACCTTCGGCCTCGATGGTCAGCGGATACTTCAAGTCCAGCGCCCAGTGCGCGAGGTCGCCGAAGTGGCACCAGAAATCCGCGAGCGTGCCGCCGCCGAAGTGCCAGAAGTGCCGCCAGTGGAACGGCGCGTATTCGGGCCGGTAGCTGAGGTATTGCACCGGGCCGAGCCAGAGGTCGTAGTCGAGCGACGCGGGCGGCGGCGGCGGGTTCGCCATGACTGTCTTGTTCCCGTAAATCGCCCCGGCCCAGACGTGGACTTCCTTCACCGCGCCGATGGCCCCGCTCTGCACCAGCTCGACGCAGCGGCGGTAGTTGTTGCCGGGGTGCGAGTGGATTTGGTTCCCCATCTGCGTGATGCGCTTGGTCTGCGCCGCCGTGTCCGTCATCACGCGGACCTCGGAGATCGTGCGCGCCAGCGGCTTCTCGCAATACACGTGGCGACCACTGCGCATCGCGGCCACGGCGCACACGGCGTGCGTGTGGTCCGGCGTGCCGACAACCACGGCATCAATGTTCTTTTGCTCCAGCATCTTTCGAAAGTCCGCATACCGCTTGGCACCCGGGAACTTCTCTCCCGCTTTGGCGAGGCTGGCCGAATCCACGTCGCAGAGCGCGACGATGTTCTCGCCCTTCACGCCCTCGATGTCGCCCGCCGCGCGGCCCGCGGTGCCGATGCAGGCGATGTTCAGCTTGGTGTTCGGCGAGCCTTGGCTGCGGAGGAAGTAAGGCGCGGCGAGAACGCTGGCGGTGGTGGCGAGGAAGCGGCGGCGGTTCAGTGCTTGGTGCATGCGTGGGGAGTTGGAGTGTGGCGGACGGGGCGGCTATTCAGCGCAACCTTGGGAGAATGGACTTAGTGTTTAGCGAACCAACCGCTGCCGCGGCGGGGCAATGACGTAAGCAGTTGGCAAAGCTCCGACCGTCCGCTGTCCACGATTTGTGCGGCCAGTTTCTCAGAAGCGAACCAACCGCCTTTCGGTGAACCCTTTCGCGCACGAAGCAAGTGAGGCTTGCGGCCGCCGGACGGCTTGGGGGGCTTTGAACGGTGAACCGGAAGGGAAGCTGTGCCCGGCCTGCCACCGGTGTTCCATCGAGCCCGTTCAGGAGCTTGGCCCCGCCCTATCCCGCGTGGTGTCCGTGGCCGCGAGGCGGCGGTAACGCCCATGGTTGCGAGACTGGTGATTTGCGACCGGACCAGGCCGCCCACCTTCGGTTCCACAACCTGATGGGTTGATCTGGCCGCGTGGGATTGAGCGGCCAAACCACGTCCGGTCCATTTGTGGTGCCCGGACGATGGTGATCGGGAAACCACCGCGCCAAGAACTCCCGCAAAACCTGGCTGCCTTACGGAGCCTTGATGCTTGCGAGTCGGCGCCTGTGCCTTGGGTGCATCGGCTCTGGACCAAGGACTGATCAATGGTCGCCATTCGCCGCGAACTCCGCCTACAGCCGGGCGATGAGCAACTCCCGCTGGAAGATGATTTCCTTGGGCAGGTGCGCGTAGAGCTTGATGAACAGTTCGTCCTGCTGGAGCACCTCGCGCCGCCATTCCTCAATGTCCGTGCTCTGCGCCTGCTCCAACCGGTCGGTCGTGAAGCCGTCGAGGCCTTCGAGGTCGAAGTCTTGCGCGCTGGGCACCCAGCCGAGCAGCGCCTCGTTCGCGTTCGCGTCGCCCCGGCAACGGTCCACGATCCACTTGAGCACCCTCAGGTTCTCGCTGTAGCCGGGCCAGAGAAACTTGCCGTCAGCGTCCTTACGAAACCAGTTCACGTTGAAGATGCGCGGCGGGTGCTTGATCAGCCGCCGCATGAAGAGCCAGTGACGGAAGTAATCGCCCATGTTGTAGCCGCAGAAGGGCAGCATCGCCATCGGGTCGCGGCGCACCTGGCCCACCGCGCCAGTCGCGGCAGCGGTGGTCTCGGAGCCGATGGTCGCGCCGACATAGAC
>JAYTIO010000630.1:0-5139 GCA_043731805.1 Pedosphaera sp.
GACGGGGACGCGGAAGGGCGAGCAGCTCACGTAGGTGAGGCCGATGCGATGGCAGAACTTCACGGAGTCGGGGTCGCCGCCGTGTTCGCCGCAGATGCCCAGCTTGAGGCCGGGCCGGGTCTGGTTGCCCTTCGCAATCGCGATCTCCATGAGCTGGCCCACGCCGGTCTGGTCAATGGAGGCGAACGGGTTCTTCTTCATGATCTCAGCCTCTTGATACGGCCCGAGGAAGGAGCCGGAATCGTCGCGGCTCATGCCCATGCAGGTTTGAGTAAGGTCGTTGGTGCCGAAGCTGAAGAACTCGGCGGTCTCGGCGATTTCGTTGGCCGTGAGCGCGCCGCGGGGGACTTCGATCATCGTGCCGACGCTGTAGCGGATCTTCACCTTCTTCTCGGCCTGCACCTGCTTGGCGGTCTCGTGGACGATGGCGGTCTGGAGGTCGAGTTCGCGCTTGAAGCCGACGAGCGGAATCATGATCTCGGGCTTGCACGGGATCTTGGCCTTCACGCAGAGCGCGGCGGCCTCGAAGACGGCGCGAGCCTGCATGCGGGTGATCTCGGGATACTTGATGCCGAGGCGGCAGCCGCGGAAGCCGAGCATGGGGTTGAACTCGTGCAACTCATGCACGCGGGCGCTGATGCGCTCGGCTTTCACACCAAGCTTCTCGGCTAGGTCGGCCTGCGCGGCCTGGTCGTGGGGGAGGAACTCGTGGAGCGGCGGGTCGAGGAAACGGATGGTGGCGGGGTAGCCATCGAGCGCCTTGAAGATGCCGAGGAAGTCCTCGCGCTGATACGGGAGGAGCTTGGCCAGGGCGACTTCACGGTCGGCGAGGCTGTCAGCGAGAATCATCTCGCGCATCGCGTCAATGCGGTTGCCTTCGAAGAACATGTGCTCGGTGCGGCACAGGCCGATGCCGGTCGCGCCGAACGCGACGGCGTTGCGGGTCTGCTCGGGGTTGTCGGCGTTGGTGCGGACCTCGAGGCGGCTGAACTGCGCGCACCACTTCATGAGCTGGTTGAAGCTCTTGAACTTCTCGGTGGCTTGGGCGGCCTTATCGTTGTTGATGAGGCCCGCGATGATCTCGGAGGGAGCCGTCTTGATCTCGCCCGCGTAAACGGTTCCGGCGGTGCCATCGATCGAGAGGAAGTCGCCTTCCTTGAACGTCTGGCCCGCGATGGTGACGGTCTTCTTGTCGTAGTCCACGACCAGCGCCGCAGCGCCGCAAACGCAGACCTTGCCCATCTGACGGGCGACGAGCGCCGCGTGCGAGCTGACGCCCCCGCGCGCGGTGAGAATGCCTTCGGCGGCGATCATGCCGCGCAAGTCTTCGGGGGAGGTCTCGACGCGGACGAGGAGCACCTTTTCGCCGCGAGCCGCCGCTGTAACAGCGCGGTCAGCGTTGAAGTAAACCTTACCGGTGGCAGCGCCGGGGCCGGCGGGGAGGCCGGTGGCGATGACGGTCGCCTTCTTCACCGCAGCGAGGTCGAAGATGGGCGCGAGGAGCTGTTCGAGCTGGTCGGCCGGGTTGCGGAGGACAGCGGTCTCGGGGGTGATGAGCTTCTCCTTGACCATGTCCATGGAGAACTTGAGCGCGGCGGCGGCGGTGCGCTTGCCGTTACGCGTCTGGAGCATGAAGAGCTGGCCTTCCTGCACGGTGAACTCGATGTCCTGCACGTCCTTGAAGTGCTTCTCGAGCGTCGCGCGGACCTTGAGCAGCTCGGCGTAGGACTTGGGCATTACGTCCTTGAGCTTAAGCACGGGCTCGGGCGTGCGGACGCCGGCGACGACGTCTTCGCCCTGCGCGTTGATGAGGAACTCACCGTAGAACTCGTTGACGCCGTTGGCCGGGTTGCGCGTGAAGGCGACACCGGAACCGGAGGTCTCGCCGGTGTTGCCGAACACCATCGCCTGCACGTTGACGGCGGTTCCCCACTCGGAGGGGATGTTGTATTTGGCGCGATAGACCTTGGCGCGGTCGTTCATCCAGGAGCCGAAGACGGCGCCGGCGGCACCACGAAGCTGGTCCCACGGATTGTTCGGGAACGCCTTGTTCGTGCGCGCCTTCACGAGCGCCTTGAAGCGCTTCACGAGCTCCTGCTGGTCGGCGGCGGTGAGCTCGGAATCAATGATGTCCCGATGATAGGTCTCGTGCTTGAAGGTGTGGATGGTGTGCTCGAACGGATCGTGGTCTTCGCCCTCGCGCTTCTGCACGCCCATCACCACGTCGCCATACATCTGGATGAAGCGGCGGTAGCAATCCCAGGCGAAGCGCTCATTGCCCGTGGCCTTGACGAGCGCGAGCACGGACTGGTCGTTGAGGCCGAGGTTCAAAATCGTGTCCATCATGCCCGGCATCGAGTCGCGCGCACCGGAGCGCACGGCGACGAGCAAGGGCATGCCGGCGGTCGCGCCGAACTTCGTGCCCATGATCTTTTCCATGTTGACGACGCCCGCTTCCATCTGGGACTGGAGCTCCTTGGGGTAGGAACGCTTGTTGGCGTAGAAATACGTGCAGACCTCGGTGGAGATGGTGAAGCCGGGAGGCACGGGCAGGCCGATGCGGGTCATCTCGGCGAGGTTCGCGCCCTTGCCGCCGAGGAGGGCCTTCATGGAGCCGTCGCCGTCCGCCTTCTTGTTGCCCCACGTGTAAACGTATTTCAGTGCTTTAGCCATAATCAGGATGTGTCGTGTCAGTGTGTTGTTTTCGGGAGAGTCCGCGAAAAATGAGGCGCGACCCTAACAAGGAGCGCAATGGTGTCAACGGGGGAGATGGGCTGCGGCGAGCCTTCCATCCGCACGCTCGTGGTTGGCGGCGGCTTTGCGGTTGGCAAGCTCCCCGTCCTCCTGTAGTTAGCCGCTGTGTCGAATCACCCGCCCTCCCCGTGGTCCCGCCGCCGCTTCACGGGCGCGATGGCGGGCGCGGCGGCGGGCCCGCTCCTGGTTCCGCTTACAGCCAGGGCCGCGAAAAGCCCCGCCAAGCGCAAGCGCGTCGCGCTCGTCACCACCATCGTCCGCAAGTTTTCCCACGGGCAGCACTTCGTTGACCGCCTGCTGGAGGGCTACGGCTGGCACGGCGAACACCATACGTCGCCGCTCGAACTGGTTTCGCTCTACGTCGAGCAGTTCCCGGAGACCGACACCAGCCGTGAACGCAGCCGGCGCCACGGCGTGCGGCTTTGCCCGACCATCGCCGAGGCGCTCACGCTCGGCACCTCGCGGCTGGCGGTGGACGGCGTGCTTATCATCGGCGAGCACGGCGACTATCCGCGCGACGCGAAGGGCCAGCCGCTCTACCCGCGCTTCCGCTTCTTCAAGGACGTGGTGAAGACCTTCGAGCGCACGAACCAGTCCGTGCCGGTCTTTCAGGACAAGCACTTCGCGATGGACTGGCGCGAGGCGCAGGAGACTTACCGCGACGCGCAACGGCTTGGCTTCCCGCTCATGGCCGGCTCGTCGCTGCCGGTCACGTGGCGCATCCCGGCCATCGAAGTTCCCCTCAGCACCCCGCTCGTCGAGAGCGTCGGCGTCGGCTACGGGCACCACGGCTACTACGACATCCACACCATCGAGACCGCGCAGTGCATGAGCGAGCGGCGCGCGGGCGGCGAAGTCGGCGTGAAGTCCGTGCAAGCCTTCAAGAACGAGGCCGTCTGGCGCTTGCTCGGCGAACGCGAGTCCACGCGTCAGCTCTGCCTCGCCGCGTTGAACCGCAGCCAGACGCTCGCGCCGCTGCCGGGCTACACCTTCGCCGAGCCGAGCCTCGAGCATCTCCAGCGCGTCAGCCCCTTCGCGGTCGCCTACGTCTTCGAGCACCTCGATGGCTTCCGCACCACGATCTTCCATTTCAACGGCACGGGCACCGCGTTCAGCCGCGACACCGCCGCGCTGAACGACTTCACCTACGCCGGCCTCACGCAGCGCGGCGAGGTGCTCTCCACGCTGATGTTCCTGCCCATGCCGCCGACGCTGGCCACGCTGGCCAGCTTCTTCTGCCCGCTCGTCAACCACATCGAGCAAATGGTCCTCACCGGCCAAACCTCCTGGCCCATCGAGCGGAACTATCTGACGACGGGCATGACGCTCTTCGCCGTGGACTCGCTCTACGCCGACGGCGCGAAGCTGGAAACACCAGACCTGCGCATCCGCTACCAGCCCACGCCCGGACCGCACTTCTGGGCTGGTTGAAATGAAACCGCTCCGCCAAATTACCTTCGTCGTCGAAGACTTCGCGCTGCAAACGCCCGCGCAACAACTCCTCGACCGCTTCCTCCTCGGCTACCGGCGCGCCGGAGCCTTTCACAAACTCGATGGCGTCCGCATCACCGCCGCCCGTGCCGGCGATTTGCAATCGCCGCCCACCGCGTCCGACCTGCTCCGCGCCCGGGTCAGCGCAGCCGCCCTGCAACTCACCGACCTCCCCACCGCCCTGCGCGATGCCGACGCTCTCGTCCTCATGCCCCGCGCCGAAGCCACGACGCCTGCTGAAGCCCAGCTCACCACCGTGCTCACGCATGCCAAGCGCGGGGCTCCCTGCTTCGTCTTCGGGGCGCTCGCCACCAGCCTCGCCGCCGCGCGCACCGTTGCCGCGCTGGCCGCCGCCCATCAGGTGACGCTCGCCTCTAGCACCGCGCTGCCGACGACCTGGAGATTGCCGCAGGTGGATATGCCCCCGCAGGCCCGCGTGGCCGAAGCGCTCATCGTCGTGCAAGGAGCGTCGCCGCTCGCCGAACTGCACGCGCTCGACGGCTTGCTGCCCGTGCTCGAACGCCGCGCCGGTGGCGAGCGTGGCGTGCGGCAGGTGAAGTTTCTCTCCGGCCGAGAACTCTGGCGCGCGGGCGACCGCCGCGAGTGGTCGTGGCCGCTGCTCTCCGCCGCGCTCTCGCGTTCGGACTCACCTCAAGGCGACGCGCTTCTGGACGGGCGCACGCAGGACTTGGTTGGCCTCGGCCTCGTGCCCAAGCTCGCGACCAACCCGCGCGGCTGGCTGCTGGAACACACCGACGGCCTCCGCACAACCCTGCTCGTGCTCGACGGCGTGGTCGCCGACTTCAACTTCGCCGTGCGTCTCGCCGACGGAAGCAAGCTCTCTGCTCAACTCTTCCGCGCGCCGGCACCGGGACAGGAGCACTACAGTCGGCT
>JAYTIO010000631.1:0-7074 GCA_043731805.1 Pedosphaera sp.
GGGGGAATGGAGTGGTCGAGTTGCGTTAAGTGTCCCCACCGTCGGACCGCGGCTCCCAGGGTAACGCGGCGGGCTGAAATGGACTCGGCAGTTCGCCCGGCTCCGGCGCGGTGAGCTCCACCCGGCTCTCATCGCCCGCGAGGACGTCACCCATGACGATGGGCAGGTGCAGCTGCACATGCGCGCCGCGTGCCGGCACTTCGAGATTTCGCTGCCGGCGGGGCTTCCAGTTGATTTCTTGGGTGACTTTGCGGGCCATGGTTCAGGCGGCTTTCGCCAGTTGCGGGGTTCCCCAGCCCAGTTCTTCCAACGCTTCCTGCCCATGCACGCGGTCGTCGAAGGGAACGATGGTGTCCTCAAATTCCTGATAGGTCTCGTGGCCCTTGCCGGCGATGAGCACGGTGTCGCCGGGGCGCGCGAGGCGGAGCAACTCGCGGATGGCGCGGGCGCGGTCGAGCTCCACGGTGAACTGGTCCGGGCGAACGGAGCGGAAGCCGGCCTCAATCTGCGCGGCGATGGCCGCCGGCGATTCGCGCCGCGGGTTGTCGCTGGTGATGACGGTGTGGTCGGCGAGTTGCGCGGCCACCTGGCCCATCTTCGCGCGCTTGTCGGTGTCGCGCGCGCCGCCGCAGCCGAAGGCCAGCAGGACACGGCCCGGCGTGATTTCGCGGACGGTGCGCAGGACGTGCTGGAGCGCGTCGTCGGTGTGCGCGTAGTCCACGAACACGCTGAAGGGCTGGCCGGCGCTGATGCGTTCCAGCCGGCCCGGCACAGCGGGCAGGGTGCGGAGCGCGGCTTGAATCTTCGTGACGGGCACTTGCAACGCGAGGCCCGCACCGATGGCGGCCAGGGCGTTGTAAAGGTTGTGCCGCCCGATGAAGGGCATCGTCACGGGGAAGCTTCCAGCGGGCGTCTCGGCGGTGAAGCGCGTCACGCCCGGCCCCAGTTCGATGTCGGTGGCGCGGAGCTTGGCCAGCGCATCCAGGCCGAAGGTCAGTTGAATCTCCACGTCCGTCGCGCGCGCGAGGCGCAGGCCGTAACTGTCATCAATGTTCAGGATGGTCGCGCCGCGTTTGCTGCCGCGCGCGACGGCGGTGAACAGCTCCTTCTTCGCATCGAAGTAGCTCTCCATGTCGCCGTGGAAGTCGAGGTGGTCCTGCGTCAGGTTCGTGAAGACGGCGAGGTCGAACTCGACTCCGTGAACGCGCTTCTGTGCGAGCGCGTGCGAGCTGACTTCCATGACGCATGCCCCGCAGCCGGCGCGCACCATCTGGGCCATGAACTGCTGCACCTCCGAGGATTCCGGCGTGGTGCGCTGCGCGGGCAGCACGCGGTCACCAATCTCGTAGCGGATGGTGCCCAGCAGGCCGGCGTGGATGCCGGCGGTTTCGAGGATGTGCTTCACCATGAAGCTCACGGTGGTCTTGCCGTTTGTGCCGGTGATGCCGATGACCTTGAGCTTGCGGCTGGGGTGGCCGTAGAAGTTCGCGGCGGCCACCGCGAGCGCCACGCGGGCGTCGGCGACTCTGATTTTCGTCGCGCGCCCGGAGGAGAAGCCGTTGCGCTCGCAGATGACGGCGGCGGCCCCGCGGTCAATGGCGGTGCTGATGAAGTCGTGGCCGTCGTGCGTCTCGCCGGGCACGGCCACGAAGACCATGCCCGGCGAAAGGCGGCGGGAGTCAGCGGTTACTCCCGCCACCGGTCGATCGAGCGGGCCTTCCGCACGCAGCAGCGGCAGGCCATCGAGAAGTTCTTTGAGTTGCATCATGTCAGGCGGTGGGTGGGGTGGCCTCGCCACGATGGGTGGCCAGCGCGCTCGACAACAGGGTGAAGGCTTGGGCCGCCCGGAGGGCGCTCTGCCGCAGGCTGGCCGGTTCGCGCTGGGCGACCGAGTAGGGCACCCAGCTCTGCGCGAGGACGAGGGAGCGCACGGGCGCGCGGCGGAGCTTTAGTCCTGGAGCGCGGGCGTCCCGCCTGCGTTGCGTGTCTGCCGCCACTGAAGGAAAGTTGCCGCGCTTACCATCCGAGCGCAAAGCGGCCTGGAGAGCCGCGCTCCGGGGCGAGAGCGTCGTGCTCGTCGTGGTGGTTTCGGTGTCAGCCACAGTTAGTTCGTGCGGTTCGCGGTTGGGGCTGCGTGGGCGACGCCGGTGACGGCTTCGCCCACGGCGCTCTCGGGGCGGATGTTCAGGTAGTTCGCCGAGCGCAGCGCGATGTTCTTGAAGGCTGGGCCGGCGACTTGACCGCCATAGAATCCCTTGGCCTTGTCCGGCTCGTCCACGCACACGTAGATGAGCAGCTCCGGGTTGTCCGCCGGGAAGAAGCCGATGAAGGAGGAGAAGTATTTCACATGGCTGTATTGGCCGTTCTCGAGCTTCTGCGCGGTGCCGGTCTTGCCCGCAGCGGTGTAGTAGCCGAGGCGGGCCTTCTCCGCTGTGCCGTCCGTGGACACGACGCGTTTGAGCGTCTCGACGACGAGTTTCGAGGTGTCAGGCCTGAAGACCTGGCGGACGATTTGCGGGTAGTTCTTCACCACCACCTTGCCGTCGGAGTCTTCGAGGCGGTCCACAAGGAGCGGGCGCATGAGCTTGCCGCCGTTGGCAATCGCCGCCATGGCCATCGCCATTTGCAAGGGCGTCGCGGCGGCGGAGTGGCCGATGGACACGCGCGAGCCGGTGAGGCCGTCCCACTTCTTGATGGGAATCAACTGCCCGCGTGCCTCGCCCGGCAGCATCACGCCGGTGCGTTCACCGAAACCGAAGGCGGTGAGATAGTTGAACAGGCCCTGGTCGCCGAGGCGCAGGCCGATTTTCGCCGAGCCGATGTTCGACGACTTCATCATGACTTCCTCGACGGAGAGGACGCCGAGGGGGTCGTGGTCGTGGAGCACCTTGCCCTTGTAGAGCCAATGCCCGCGCTCGCAGTCCACGCGCTCGCCCAGCGTGGCCAGCCCTTCGTTCAGGGCCGCGCCGATGGAGACAATCTTGAAGGTGGAACCCGGCTCGTAGCTGTCCGCCGTCATGCGGTTTTTGAGCGCGGCGATGGGCGTCTTGCCCGGCTGGTTCGGGTCGAAGGTCGGGCGCGAACCCATCGCAAGGATTTCGCCGGTGCGTGGGCGCAGAATAATGGCGGAGGCGCTGACGGGGTTGAACTTGAGCATGATTTCCCCCAGCTCGGTTTCGAGGATGTGCTGCATGGCCCCGTCGAGCGTGAGCACGGCGTGGAGGCCGTCCTGGGCCACGACTTCTTGCTGCCGGTTCATCACCAACTCGGCGCGGTTGCCGCCGAACTCGGTCTCGCGCCAGCCGCGCACGCCGTCGAGTTTCGAGTCGAGTTGCAGTTCGAGGCCGTCGAGGCCGGTGGTCTCGGTGGTTACCACGCGGGTCAGCTTGTTCGTGCGCGTGACCGGCCCCATGAAGCCGAGCACGTGCGCGGCGAGGGACTGGTTGGGGTAGATGCGAATCTGGTCGTCCACGGGGTCGCTGTTGATGGCCTTGGCGCGCAGCTCGCGGTTGATGGCCTTCTCCGTGCGACTGAGATACTGCTTCTCGTCTGCCAGGGACATGTCGAGGGTGAGCTTCGACATCGCGACGGTGATTTGCGCCCACTGTTCCAGCGACACCTTGTGCGCGAGCACGACGTGGCGGTTGGTGACGACGATGAGTTGGTTGGTGATGACGACGTAGCTGTTCGAGAGGACGAGCGGGGAGTTGGTGGTGACGGCGTAATAGTTGGTCGTGATGACGCCGTTCTTGAGGGCGAGGAAGCGGTTCGTGTGCAGCACGCCGTGCGGCGCCAGGACGTAGCCGTCCACGACGACGATGTTGCCGTTGGTGAGCCGCACGCCGTCGAGCGAGGCGACGGGGTTGGTGCGGACCGAGATTTGCGGGAGGAGGCGCTTGTGCAGCTCGGCCTCGGAGGCTTGGAAAATGGGGGCGAGCGCGCGGGCGATGTGGGGCTGGCGGTTCCCGATGAGCACAGGGTCGGCGAAGACGGTCTTCACCGGGCGGCTGGTGGCGAGGAGGTTGCCGCGCGCGTCGCGGATGTCGCCGCGGCGGGGTTCGATGAGCCGGGTCTGGCGAACTTGGGCGTTGGCCTTGGCCTTCAGAGTCGCGTGCTGCACGACCTGCAAGTCCACGAGCCGGTAGCCCAGGCCGCAGAAGGCGACGAACAACAGGAAGGCCATCAGCACCAGCCGTCGGTTTTGAAACGGCTGGAGCGTGTCTCCCTGCATGGTCGCGCGCGCGGTCATCAGGCGGCGAAGCTCAGTTCGAATTCGGCGTCTTCATCTTCGTGGCGGATGGTGGTGGTGGTCATGGTGTTGGTTGTTCAGCGTTTCCTAGTGAGCGGAGGCAAAGGTTTGGTGGCGTAGGCGAAATAGGTTTTATCGGTCGGCAGGGGCATCGCGGAGACGAAGGGCAGGGGGGCGTTGCGCGGGGCGATGCGGGTGATCTGACCTTCTACCAGCGTGAGAATCTGGTCGGGCGTGGGCACGCCGAGGCCGAGCTTGAGTTCCTTCACGCGCGCGTCGAGATACGGGAGCGAGTGCAGCATGGCCAGTTGCTGGCGGCGCGTTTCGTTCTCGCGCTTGAGCGTGGCGAGGCGCTTTTCGAGTTCGCCGGTCCGGACGCCGAGGGTGAAAATCTGGCGCTTCTGCCAGACGAAGGTCACGCCGAGCGAGCCGAGGACCAGACAGATGAAGAAGGCCTTCACCGCCGGTCCGAACCGGACGCCACTGCCCGCACTGTTCTTTCGATTCTTCGCCATAACCGCTGTCGTTAAACTTTTTCCATCACCCGGAGTTGCGCGCTGCGCGCCCGGGGGTTCGCCGCGATTTCCGCTTCGCCGGCGCAAATCGCTTTCCGCGTCACCAACCGCAGCACCGGTGCTCGCGGTTGCCGCAATTCCGGCACGTCCACTTCGCCGGGGGCCACGTAGTCCCGCGCCTGTTCGCGCCCGAATTCCTTCACCACCCGGTCTTCGAGCGAGTGAAACGTGATCACCGCGAGCCGCCCGCCGGGCTTCAGCAACCGCACCGCGCCCGCCAGCCCGCGTCGTAGCGAGCCGATTTCGTCGTTCACCGCGATGCGCAGCGCTTGGAACACGCGCGTGGCCGGATGCGCCTTGCGTCCGTGGCGCGGAGCGATGCGCTCCATCAGCTCCGCCAACTGCCGTGTCGTCTCGAACCGCTGCATCTGCCGGTCGTGCGCAATCGCCCGCGCCATCCGCCGCGCGTCCGGCTCGTCGCCGTAGTCCCAGAAAATTCGCATCAACTCTTCGGCGCTCGCGGAGTTGACCAACTCCGCCGCCGTCAACGCCTGCCGTGCGTCCATCCGCATATCCAGCGGGCCGTCCTGCTGAAAACTGAACCCACGTTCCGCCCGGTCCAGTTGCGGCGAACTCACGCCCAAATCCAGCAGCACGCCGTCGCAACCGCCCGCCGGCACCCAGTCCGGCAGTTCCGCAAAATTCCCGCGCCGCAGCTCGAACCGGCCCGCGAACTCCGCCGCCAGCCGCGTGCGCGTCGCCTCAAGTGCGTCGCCATCGCGATCGCAACCAAAGAGCCATCCAGTCGGATTGCTGGCCCGCAGCATCGCCGCCGCGTGCCCACCCGAACCCAGCGTGCCGTCGGCGAATGTCCCGCCCGGCTTCGGCCCGAGTGCGGCCAACACTTCCTCCAGCATCACCGGACTGTGGCTGAAGTTTGTCACGGTTCATGGGCCAGTTACGCCGCCACGACCAACAACCGCGCCGCCAACGGACCGCGCGGCACCCGCCGCCGCACCGCCGCCGCACGCTCGCCAAAAGCCTTCGCCAGCCGCGCCGGCACCTTGAGCTTGCGCACGACCGGACGTTTCACAGTGTCGCGGACGGAGCGCAGCCGCGCCGCCCAGCTCTTCCCGGCGGAAGGCGGCACGAACGCCGGCCAAAACGTCGGGGCCACGACTGGCGCGGGCTGCACTTCGAGCGCCGCGTCGGTCTTGGGTTTGCGCCGCGGAACTACCGGCTTGGCAAAGGGGTTCTTGGGCAACTTCGGGTCTGGCGCGACCGTGCTGCGGATTTTCGGCCCGCCTGCGCGCATCGCCGGACGGCCGTCGCCCGCGAACGAGTCGCGCTTGCGTCCCCGCGCCACCGGTTCCGCCCGACTCATCGTGCCCAGCGGTGAGCCGAAGTTCGGCACGACCTCGCCCAGTGGCACCTTCGTGACCAGCTTGTCGGTCAAGCCCACGAGACTTTTGCCGGTGTTAAGGAGATTGAGCAGGCCCATGACTAGATCAGTTTGATGGCATCGGGGCGGGCCACCTCGTCGGAGACCTGGGTATCGGCGTAGAATTCTGGGTGCCAAATCTGGAAACGGTCGAACAGGCCGACCAAAATCACCTTCTTGCCAATCTCGGCCTTCGACGCCAGCTTCTCGGGCAGGCAAATGCGTCCCACCGTGTCCAGTGTCAGGTCATCGCAGTCCGCGCCCAGCAGGCGGCGGAGCGATTCGGCCTTGGGGTCGCTGAAGGACATGCCCTCCATCTTTTCCTCCAGTTTCCGAGCCGTCGTCGGCGGCAGCACAAGCAGGCAGGGATGCCGCTGGCCCTCGGCCTTCCATAGATGGACGGACAAGACAACTCCTTCGGCGGGACGCCATTTCGCCGGGACCTGCACCCGCCGCTTGTCGTCCACGCCAAAGTCGTATTCACCCTTGAAGGTGACACGCACGTTGTCAGTGGTTGAAGGCATAAACCAAATCCCGGAGTCACCCATCTAACCCATAGTGCCCCAGAGCGTCCCATTTTTACCCACTTCAACCCACAACGGTCAACTGGGAAGACAAAGATTTTTTGGTTTCGTTGTGATTCGTTGTATTGCAACGAGTTACGGAGGTTTATAAATCACCAATTTCAGTCCCAACGAAGCCTGTTCTCGGTGCAAGCGCAGCAGCATCACCCCCTCGCCCAAGAGCTTTAACGTAGTTGTTTCTGGAAAAGCACCAAACCAGTTGCCAGATGGCGGATTCCTCGGCGAGCCTAGCCGCCCAGCAAACTGCTGACACTCGCCCCAGTAGCGCCCCACTTGTCCTCCCCC
>JAYTIO010000632.1:0-9567 GCA_043731805.1 Pedosphaera sp.
CCAGATTCTTTCACCAGCGTAGGGAAGCCTTTTTGCGCGTGTGTGTTTAGCCTTTTGTTTTTCCCCCTGCCTGTCTGCGTTCGTTAACTGCCAACCAAATACCCTAGCCTCAAGCCGACAATGAATTTTCCACGTTGCAAAACGACTCCAAAAGCTCAAAATCAAATTGCAAATTAGGGCAAGTATCGCGAAAGCAAGTTTTAGGGGAATCGAACAAACAATGAACACAGATGAGCCACAGACAAGGTGGTTCGCCTGCGCTAGCTCCCGTGCGATAGCGCCTTCCCATCTGTGTTCCATCTGTGGCTGAAGAATCTTCCCCCCGAACTACTTCGCGGCGGCGTTCTCCTCGCTGAGGTTCGCCTCTTGGCGGGTGAGGGCGAGGAAGGAGTGTTCGAGCAGGCCGTCAGAGCCGCTTTGCTTGCGCAGTTCGTCGCTGGTGCCGACGGCGACGAATTTGCCTTGGTGGATGATGCCAATGCGGTCGGCCATTTCCTCGGCGACGCTGAGTTGGTGCGTGGAGAGGAAGACGGTCATGCCGGTGCGGGAGCGTTCTTTCAAAATGTCCTTCACTACGCGGGCGTGGTGCGGGTCGAGGCCGACCATCGGCTCGTCAATGACGAAGACCTCGGGGTCGTGCAGCAGCGCAGCGGCGATGGCGACGCGCTGGCGGGTGCCGTGGGACAGGCCTTCGATGGGCTTGCGCAGATACTCCTCGAGGTTGAAGCGGGGGATGAGGACGCGCGCCGCAGTCTCGATGCGGTCGTCCGTCATCTGGAACAACTGCCCGATGAAGCGGAAGAATTCCCAGGGCGTGAGTTTGTCGTAGAGGAAGGGAAAGTCCGGCACGTAGGCGAGGCGGCGGCGGACTTCGAGCGGCTCGGCCTGCACATCGTGGCCCGCCACACGGACGGAGCCGGACGTGGGCTTGATGAGGCCGGTGATCATCTTGATGGTCGTGGTCTTGCCGGCGGCGTTGGGGCCGAGGACGGCGAAGAATTCGCCGCGGTTCACGGTGAGGGTCACGTCGTTGACGGCGGTGAGTTCGCCGAAGCGTTTGGTGAGGTTGAGGAGTTCGATCACAGCAGCAGCATCCGGGTGTTCTGGAGCACGAGGTCGTTGGGCAGCTCGACGCGGAGGATTTCGCCGACGCGGCTGATGTAGATGGTGATTTTGTGCTTCTCCAGCAGCGGAGCTTGGAGTCGGTAGCAGCGGAGCTTGGCGCTGCCGACGTTGAGCCAGTCCTGCCGCGAGTCCCACTGGAGGTTGAGGGAAAGTTTTTGGAGTGCGGGGAGAGCGGCGAGTTCCGGGGTTGCGCCGGCTTCGCTCGCCCTCCCGAGCATACCGCCGGTCAGCAGGCCCAGCGGGATGGGGCCGGCCACTTCCTGGAGCAGCGTCTTCGGATCGCGGAGTTGCGCGAAGGTGAAGGTGCGTTGAACGGCTTCATTGTCCTGCTGGAAGCGGAGAGAGAGCGTTTCGTTCGCAGCGGAGGCGGTGACATCGAGGCTCATGGGGCGCTGGATCAACTGCACGTTGAACTTCTGCCACTGGTGGTTCGTGGTAAAGGCCGAGCTCATCGTGAAGCGGAGGCGCTTGCGGGCTTCGCCGAAATCGAGCCGCCCGTCGAGAATGTCGATCGTGTAGCCACCGACCTTGCGGACCATGCCTTCTTGCAGGGTGGGATCGGGCACCGGCGGGTTCGTAGTGACCAGTTCGCCCGCATTCGCCGCCCAGCGGAGGTGGCCGATCTTTTTCTTCTGGTGGAAGATTTCGAGTTCGGAGTCGTCGGGCGCGCGGAGGATGCGTTCCCAGACGGAGGCCAGTGGGATGGGCGTGCCCTCGCCCTGGGCGCGGAACTCGGAGCGCCAGAGCAGCACGTTCATCGTGAGGAAGAACGCGGTGATGGCGAGGAAGGCGAGGCGTCTCATGCCGACGGCTTCAGAGTGCGGGGATGGTGATGGACTGCCCGATCTTCATGCGCTTGGGATCGAGCTGGGGATTGGCGGCGAGCAAGGCTTCCAGCTTCACGCCGTATTGCTTGGCGATGGTGGCGGGGATGTCGCCGGACTTGACACTGTGGGTGCGGGCGGCGGCGGCGGGGGGGGACGCTTTGGCGACCTTCGGCGCGGGGGTGGCGTGGGTGGAGGTGACAGGCGGGCTCGGGGGGCGCGCCGGGGGGAGCGGTGGGGCAGCGGGCTTGGCAGCGGGCGCGGGTTTGTTGGTCTGGGCCACCGGGACGGCTGGGACGGTCACGACTGGGCTGAGCGCGGACGGTGGCGTTGCGCCTCGGGCGTTGGCTTGCGCGGCGAGGGTTTCCGCGTGGCGGCGGAGCTGGTTGTTCTCCACGCCGAGGCGCTCGACTTCGGTCTTGAGCTTGTCCAATTCCTTCTGCGCGGAGGGCGCGGAGGGCGCGATGAGGAAGAGCTTGGCCAGCTCCATTTTGCAGTTGCTGGCGCGCTGGCGGACGATTTCGGCTTTGTCGGAGGCGGGCCGCAGTTTGAGGAAGCGCTCGAAGTGGTAGATGGCCGTGGCCGGCTCGTTCAGGTGCAACTCGTAGAGGAGGCCCAACTCGAAATGCGCGGAGGCGGAGCGGGGATTCGCCTCCAGCGCGCGCTCGAAGGCCTCGGCGGCGCTACGATGGTCGAGCTGTTTACGCAGCTCCTGGCCGCGTTGGAAATTTGGCTCGCGCTGCTCGTCCTGCGTGCCGTCCCGCGTGGGGATGCAACCCGTCGCGCAAAGCGCGAGCAGGAGCAAGCCGGAGAGGAGGCGTCGGCACGCCGGAAAAATCATGGCGTGCAGCCTAGCGAAACGTGGTCGCGGCGCAATCACCCGTTGGCTGGCGGGGGTGGAAAAGAAATTACGCCGCGAAAGGGCGCAGAGGACACAGAGAAGGAAGGCGGAAAGGTTCAACATCGAAAGTTCACCTCTGCTCTGCCCTCTCTGTGCCCTCTCGCGGCAAACTCAACTGCGCTCCCCTGACTGAAACGGGTTGGCACTCGCCGGGGACGCGGCGGCCGGCGGGTTCTCCTGCGTAGGTGGTTGGGGCGTGAAGGGGTTGACGCCGCTGGCCAGGGCATCGGCGTCCTTGCGCGGCAAGCTGAAGGGCGCGCCGATCAGATAGACCCACGCGATGAGGAAGTGGAGGCCGAACGCCACGCCCAGGCCGATGAGGGACAATTGCTCCGCCGCATAGAGCAGCAACGCGCCGCCCAGCCACCCCGCGCCGGGCAGCAGTGCGGCGGACGCCACGCGCCAGCTCTTGCCTAGGGACGTGGCGCGGTTCGCGAACCACGCCAGCACCCGCACGGGCAAGGTGTAGAGCGTCGCCAATGTCCACCAACTGGCGAAGAGGAAGAGCAGCGTCGCCAGCCCGCCGCCGAACAGGAAAGCGGGCCGCCACGCATTCCACCAGGGGTCGAGCGTCTGGCGGTTCAGCTCCACCGCCACGCCGCTGGGATAAGGCAGCGACGTGTAGCCAAGGAGCGAGACGAACTTGATGCGGCGGCGGGTGAACTCGATTTGCAGGTCGGCGACCTGGCCGGTGGTGCCGCTTTCCTCCAAGTCCACGACGAGGCCGAGGAAGCGGTTCTCGGCGAGCACGACGGCGTCCTGCTTCGGCCACGCCAGCTGTGCGCCGCGCACCGCGCCGAAGTCGGTGAGGCCTTGCACGGCCTGGGTCAGCACCGGGAACCAGCAGCGGGTGAGGAACCCCACGACGACGACGACGATGAAGACGGCGACGATGGTTTGCAGGAGCAGGAGGCGCGACCACCCGGCGCGGGCAAAGGCCGCGACGCCGCTGAAGGTCAGCGGCTGCCAGGTGGGGAACTCGGGCAGTTCAATCAAAGTCCCCCGATGAAACCACGCGGCAGCGGGCGCGGGCAATGGAAGTTCAGCCACGAGGGGCACCCGGCGGGGGAACTTATAAGGAGAGCAGGAGGGCAGGAAAAAGCGGCGGCGGCCTGGGGTCAATTCTTCCTGTCTTCCTGCTCTCCTTATCCGGAACGATGCCGTTGGGATTGGAGCACTCGACTTCAACGCAGAGACGCAGAGGACGCAAAGTTGCGCAGAGAAGCGACCGGTGAAGACCACCCAAGGGTGAACGCAAACGGCTTGGCCCAACTCTGCGTCCCTCTGCGTTCCTCTGCGCCTCAGCGTCTCTGCGTTAAAGGGAACGCCACCTTCAACTGCATCGTTCCGGCTTATAAATTCTTTCGTCCGTGTTTAGTCCGGGTTCAATCCGTGGCTAAAACGTTTCTCCACGCGGGCACGGAGGCACTGGGGGCAGAGGCAGTCGGCTGCCGCGGCGGTGGGCATGGGGAGGCGCGGGAGCGCGGCGCACCAGCAGGTGTTGGCGGCGCAGTGCGCGAGGCACTCAAAGGCCGCGCCGCACTCGGGGCAGCGTTTCGGTTCAGCGTGGCGGTTCATGGGACAGCGAGGAGGTCTTGATACACGAAATTGCCTTCCGCCGCCACGTCGCCGCGCGTGAAGGCGACGGGACCGCCGGTGAATCCGGGGCCGTCGAACACGAACGTGTGGAACTCGCCGTTTTCACCGCACGGGTCAACGCTGGCGGGGAGTTCGCGGAGCAGGGCGGCGTCGAACTCACGCCCGGCGAACCTCGCGTCCAGCCGGCGCGCGTCCACACACACGAGCGCCGCGCGGTAGCTACGGCTCAGGAATTCCTGCGCGAGCGCGGCAGTGTCGCGGCCCCAGAGCGGATACCACGCTTCCATGCCCAGCGGACGCAGAAGTGCGTCGCGCCAGGCGCGGATGTCTTCGAGGAACAAATCGCCGAAGACCGCGCGGCGCACACCCTGCGGGAGGAACGGGCGCAGGGCGGCACACACGCGGTCTTCGTAAAGCGCGTTGGGCGGAAACGCGGGCAGGCGGATGAACTGAAGCGGCAGACCCAGCGCGGCTGCCTGCTGTCCGAGCAATTCGCGGCGGACGCGGTGCATGCCACTGCGCCCGTCTTCCTCGTTGAGCGTGGTCAGCAGTGCGAGCACGTCGCAGTCAGCGCGGATGGCGTCGAGCGCCAGCGCGCTGTCTTTGCCACCGCTCCAGAAGACCACGACTGGTTCCTTTGCGCTCATTCCTTGGCGATGAGTTCCACCTTGCCGATGTGCCAGTGGGCGAGCTGGTCTGCGTGGCGGGCGGCGCAGTCGGTGAGTTGCAGCCGCTGCTGGAAGCGGGGCGCGTCGGTGACGAGCGTGTGGTATTCGCCTTCCTCGCCGCAGAGGTCGAGGCCGGAGCGGACGCGTTCGCATTCCAAGTCGCGCACCGCCTGCGCGTCGATTTCCCGGCCCAGCCATTCGGCGGAAAGACAGCGGAGCCTCACGCAAGAGAAGAGCACGCGGAACTGTTGTGCGAGCAGGTCGTCGAGCAACGCCCGGCGTTCGCGGCCCCAGAGCGGTGTCCACACTGGCATCCCCGCCGGTTCGGCACAGCGGCGAATCCAGTTCGGACTGCCCCCGACTTCGGCGATGTCGCCCGTGATGATGAGGTCAACGCCCTTCTGCTCCCGCAGCGCGCGGATGTGCCGCTCGTAACTCTCGCGATATGGCGGCTCCACCGGCAGTAGCCGATGCGGCAGCCCCAGCGCCCGCGCCTGCTGCTGCATCACCGCGACGGGATGCGCGAGGAACTGCGGCTCCGGCGGCGCGAAGGTGACGAGGCTGCTGACCGGGCAGCCGTCCGCCAGCGCCTCGTGCAGGGCGAGACAGGAGTCCTTGCCGCCGGTCCAGAGCACCACCGCGTTGCGGGCCGAACTGCTCAAGCGTATGAAGGCTGCGCTTCGCGCACGGTGGGGAACTGCCGCTCCGCCAGTGCCAGCCCGCCGAAGAGCAGCGCGGCGTAGCCGAGGTTGCCTAGCAGCATGTTTTGCAGGAACGGCAGCGCGGCGACATAGCACGCGGCCAGCCCGTCGAGCGTGAGCGGATAGAGCTTGCCGTGCGACCACACGCCGAAGTTCGTCACGAGGTAGAACTGCAGGGCACCCGCCACCGCTGCCGCTGCCACCGGCAGGGGCCGCCGGTGACAGCGCAGACGGAAGCCGAGGCAGACCACCAATCCGAAGCACAGGTAAACGACCGGCATCCCGCGATGCAGGCCGAGCACGAGGTCGCTCAGGAACATCGCCGCCAGCGGCACGAGGAACGCGAGCCGCCGGTCTGCGAGGCACGCCCCGCCGAACAACGCCACGGCCCCGATGGGTGTGAAGTTCGGCTGATGCGGCAGCAGGCGCGACGCGGCGGAGGCGAGGATGAGTCCGGCGATGATGGCGAAGCGCGGCGAGTTCATGGTGGTGGAGTTTTAGTGGACGTTAGAACGTCACCTTCACGCCGCCGTAAACCCCGAGGCGCAGGGCGGGGAAGTTGTGGAGGGCGTCGTATTTCTGGTCGAGCAGGTTGTCGGCGCGGACCCAGACTTGGGCGTGCTCGTGGACTTGATAGGCCACGGCGGCGCGGACGAGCAGGTAGTCGCCGATGGGGATGTTGGTCGCGGCGAAGGTCGGCGCGGGGTAGAACAGGTCCTGCCGTTGCACCACCCAGTTCGCCCCGGCGGAGAGCGTCAGCTTCTCGATGGGACGGCCGACGATGTCCAAGCCGAACTGGTGCCGGGGCCGGCGCACGAGGCGCACGTTGGCGACTTCGTCGTAGGCGGACAGGTAGGTGTAGCTGGCATTCACGGAGAGCTGGTCGCAGGGCTTGAGCTTCAAGCCGAACTCCACGCCCTCGCTGCTCGCGCGGTCGATGTTCTGCGGAGTGAAGAACGCGTCGAGCTGGATGAAGTCGCGATACTGGTGTTGGAACCAAGTCGCGGCCAGCGTGAGGCGCTCGGCCAACAGCGGTTGTTCCACGCCGATTTCCCAGCTCAAGGCGCGCTCGGGCTTCACGGTCGGATTGCCGAAGAAGTAGAGGTCCTGCGCGGAGGGCGGCGCGACGGAGCGGGCGACGTTGCCGAACAGCAGGGTCTCCGTCTTCGGAACCCGATAGGACAGGCCGTTGCGCCAGGTGGTGGCGGACTGGTAGTCCGAGTAGGCGTCGAAGCGCAGGGCGTTGATGACGGTGAGCCGCTCGACGGGCGACCACTGGCTCTGGGCGTAACCGCCGAGGTCTTGCAGGCCCGCGTGGATGCCGCCGCCGAACAGACTGGTGGTCGTGCGGCTCACGTTTTGGTCCTGCCACATCACACCGGCGGTGAGCTTCCACTTTTCGTGGAACTGGAAATTGTTCTGCCAGTCCACCAGGTGCGAGGCGATGTTGAGGCGGTTGACGCTGCCAAAGAACGGGAAGCCGTCCAGCGAGGGCTGGAACTGGTTCTCGTAGGTGTAGTAGAGGCGGGTCTCCCACTGCTCCGAGACCTTCAGCGTCGCACCGGGCGAGACGTTCACCGTCTCGCGCTTCAAGTGGTCGAAGGCCGTGCCGGGCACGGCTCCGGGCGAGCCACCGTCGGTCTGGAGATACGAAGCCTTGAAGTCGAGGTAGAGTTTGTCGCTGACCGCGTAGCCGAAGGAGCTGCGGAGATTGCTGCTGCGGTAATCGTTGTTGGTGCGCGGGTAGGCGGCGTTGAACTGCGAGGCGGCCATGGCGTAGTCAAACGGGCCGACTGCGCCGCGCGTGGCTAGCGCCTCACGGAAGGTGTTGAACGAACCGCCCTCGAAGGAGGCTTCGTATTCCGGCTTCGCCAGGCCGCGCCCGGTCCGCGTGATGATGTTCACCACGCCGCCGATGGCGTCGCCGCCGTAGAGCGCGGAACTGGCGGAGCGGACCACCTCGATGCGCTCGACGTTGTCCAAGCCAATGTTGCCCCAGTCATAACCGCCCGCGAGCATGGAAGGCGCGCGGCGGCCATCCACCGTGAGGAGCGTGTGGTTGCTCTCTGTGCCACGGATGAACACGGACGTGGCCTGGCCCGGCGTGCCATTGCGGGCGACCACGAGGCCGGGGACGCTGCCCAGCGCCTCGGCGAGGGTGGTGAATTTCTGCTCGTCAATGGCCGCGCGCGTGATGACGGAAACGCTGGCGGCGGTTTTGTCCACCGGTTCCTCCGTGCGCGTGGCGGTGACGACGACCGTGGGGAGCACGGCCGGGGTGTTGGTCTTGCTCTCCTGTGCAGCGGCGGTGGCCGCGAGCAGGGCGAGGAGGGGACTGAGGCTGGCGCGGCGAGCGCGCCGTCCGCTGACTTCTGACTTCTGACTTCTGGCTTCGGTTTTCATGCTGGTCTTTCACTGCGAGCCCCGCGCGGGTTTTTGGGCGCGCGGAGCGGTTGGTGTTGGAGACCAGATGGGAGGTGGAAAGCAAAAAGCCTTCACCTCCGCAAATTGGAGAATGAAGGCATCTCAATCCCGCCGAAAGATGGTTCGGCGGGCTGGCCTCATCCTTCTCTTTGTCGGAGAAGTGGGCACGCGTGAGCGTGCCCGGACGAGCGCTGACAAGCCGGTATCCTGACTCAGGGCTTCAAACCTCGCTCCCGCCTTCCCGACCTTCAGTCAGTGGCATTGGGAGTCCGTAGCCCGTCACAGTGGCGCAACCGTCCCCGATTCTCACGGGGTTCCCTGCACTTGTAAGCGGTGTTATGTGGCGGGGTGAACCCGCCGACTTCAAAGAACCGGGCGCGGTTGTAGGGCCGGGGCGGGCGGATGCCAAGGAAAATGTAGCAGGAGGCCGAAATTAGGAGTCAGGAGCCAGCGGTCAGCAGTTCAACTGCGGCGTCCGGTTTAGCCCGAACTACGAGCTGGAATGGCCGCGAAAGGGCGCAACGAGCGCAACGCCAAACTGCGGGTAGGAAAACGGTTCGGGTAGAAACAGTCCCGGCCCGAGCCAGCCTCTGCTCGGCTCCTTTGTTTGCTTTACGCCCTTTTGCGGCTCAACTGCGGCGTCCGGTTCAGTCACCGAACACGCCGCGAAAGAGCCGTTGCAGGCCGCGGGATTTCTCCGGGCCGACCTGCGGATCGGGCGACTTGCGGCGGGTGCGACGGGCTTCCAAATCGTATTGCGCGACCAGGCCGATGGTGTGCGCACCGCGTCCGCCGCTGCGGATCGCATCCACGCCGTAGGCGTAGCCCAGCGTGACTTCCCACACATGGCTGGGGGCCGTGTAGCCCAGCCCGCCGCCCACGCCCGAGTGCCAGTCGCCCGACTGCGCCATCCCGCGCACGTAATCCACCACGGCGGTCGCGGCGAAACCGGTCAGGTGCCAGTGTTGCCGCGCATCCAGCGGCACGGAGTAAAGCCCGCCCACCAGCGCGAACTGCCGCGCGGTGAGTTCCTGGAAGTAGTAGCCCAGCAGGCTCAGGGGAAATTCTCCGGACAGCGGCAGGGCCGATCCGAGCTTGTAGCCGTTGAGCCGGTCGGCGTTCAAACTCGTCCCGGCGGTGAGGTTCACGGAGAAGTAGTCGCCCCGCTCCGGCACCGTGTAGGCGAGAAGACCCCGCGCCCAGCACAGGTGGGATTGCGCTGCGGTCCGGCGGTCCCCGGCGAGGCCATAGCTTCCGCTGTTTGCCCGGAGGTCGGCCTCATGCCACGCGGACACTTCCATCGCCACGCTCGGCGTCAGCAGCGG
>JAYTIO010000633.1:0-10671 GCA_043731805.1 Pedosphaera sp.
CGGGGAGCGGGCGGCCCTGGCCAGCCTAGCGGAAGCCCGGTCCCGCATCGTGCAGCTCGAAGACGAGCTGACCTTGTGCCTGTCCGATGCGCTGGCCGCCGCAAGCAAGGTGAAGCCGCCGGTGAGCATTGACACTGGCACGCATATCAACAGCGCCGGCGGGGCGGTGGCCCTGCCCAGCTCGGCGACCGGCAACGGGTCTCGGCCATCCTCTCAGCGGTGCTGGGCGTGGTGGGCTTGCTCGCGGTGTTTTGGAAACGAAAGAAATGACCTGTGAGCCTCTTCGACATCGGCAGCAGCAAGAAGACGAGCGCGACCGTGGCGGTGGACTCGTATAAGCATGAACTGTGGCGCGCCGGCGGCGGTTGTGCCATCCTGCGCCCATGCAATTTCTCCGCACCCACCTGCTCCTCGCCCTCGCTTGCGGCACCGGCTGCATCGCGGCTGACAAGCCGCCAACTGACCCGAAAGCCGCCAAGCCCAGGCCCTACGTGCTGACCATGTGCTTGGTGAGCGACGAGAAATTGAACAAGGGCGACCCCAGTCTCATCTACAAGGGGCGGGAGATCCGCGTGTGCTGCGAGGGCTGCCTGAAGGACTTTCAGAAGAACCCCGAGCAATACCTCAAGCTGATCGAAGCCGAGGAGAAGAAGCAGGCCGGGGGCAAAGCGAAGCTGCCGAAGCAGTGATTCAGCAGCGCGTTTCCTTCGCCCAGAACGCAGGCGGTCTCAGACCACCGCAAGTCCGCACTCACTGGTCGCGCCTCGGTTACTTCCGGGCCTGCTTCAACACTTCAGCCAGAGTCACCTCGGCTCCGCCCCGGCGCTTGCTCTCGTCGGCGGCTTCCATGAAGGCGAAGAGCTCGATGGTCTCCTCGGAGGACACGGGCACGATGCCGGTTTGGAAGGCTTTGATGGCTTCGACCACGAGCGGGGCGTAGCCGTCGTAGGCGCCGATCTTCGCCTCGCCCTTTTCACCCTTGGCCAAGCCGCTGTAGGTCTTGGCCTCGCGGAAGATGCCGGTGCGGCCGCCCTTCCACTTGCCGATGACTTCGATTTTGCCGTCGGCGGTCGTGCCGCGCTTCACGCTCTCGCAGCCGGTGCCCATGACGGTGAAGAGGGTCTCGCAGCCGTGGACGCCATACCAGAAGAGGTCGGGGTGGGTCTTATCAATGCTCGCGGGGCTGGTGGTCTCGGCGTAGGTGACCTTGCCGATGGAACCGGCGCGAACTTCCTGCGCGGCCTTGCCGTAGCGGAGGGAAGAGGAACTCCAGACGGGGACGCCGGCTTCCTTGGCGAGGCCGAAGAGTTCGAGCACGTCCTTGAGGGAGCCGGCGATGGGCTTGTCGATGTAGAGGGGTTTCTTCGCCTTGATGACGGGCAGGGCTTGGGCGAGGTGCGGGCGACCGTCCACACTTTCAATCATGACGGCGTCCACATGCTTCACCATCTCCTCGATGGAGTCGTAGAGCTTCACACCGTATTTCTCGACGAGGGTTTTGGTGAAGCCATCCACGCGTGACGCGCTGGACTCGATGTCCGGGCTGCCGCCCTTGAAGGCCGCGACGACTTTCGCGCCGGCGACGTGGGCTTTGTTCGTGGGGTTGTTGAGAATGTCGGTGAAGGCGGGGACATGGGAGGTGTCCAGGCCGATCATGCCGATGCGTAGGTCGGCGGCGGCGGGGGAGAGGCCGGCGAGGGCGAGGAGGGTGACGGCGAGGAGGGTGCGTTTCATGGGGGTCAGTTTTTCAGATGCCGGGCTTGGACCGCGAGCGGCGGGAGGAAATTCGCGGGAGACGAAGGCTGGCCCTCCGTGGCCCCGGCCCCTTATGTTCCGCCCGTGAACATCCGCGTCTGCGAAGCTGACTTGCACCTGCACAATCTGCACACGCGCATGCCGTTCAAATACGGCATCGCGACGATGACGCATATGCCGATGGCCTTCGTGCGTGTGGCGCTGGAGGTGGACGGCCGCACGACGCTGGGCGTGGCGGCGGACTTGTTGCCGCCGAAGTGGTTCACCAAAGACCCCGCGCGCGACGTGCTGGATGAAATCCACGAGATGCTGGATGTCATCGAGACCGCGATGGAAACGGCGGAGGAACAGAACGCCCCGAGCGTGTTCGACCTGTGGCTCCAGCTTTACGACTCGCAGGCCGCGTGGGCGACGGCGGAGCACCGGCCGCCGTTGCTGGCGCACTTCGGCACTTCGCTGGTGGAACGCGCGGTGATGGACGCCTTCTGCCGCGCTATCGCGAAGCCCTTTCACCGCGCGCTGCTGGACAATGACTTCGGCATCCGCCTCGGCGAACTGCGCCCGGAGCTGGAGGGCTTTTCGCCCGCCGCCTGGCTGCCGGCCAAGCCGCACAGCAACCTCATCGTGCGCCACACCGTCGGCTTGAGCGACCCGCTGACGGACGCGGACATCGCGCGGGGTGAGCACTTGACCGACGGCCTGCCGCAATCGCTCGTCTCGAACATCCGCTTCTATGGGTTGCGGCACTTCAAGCTCAAGGTGAACGGCGACCTCGCGCACGACCCGGAGCGGCTGCGGCAAATCGCCCGCGTCTTGCAGGCGGAGTGCGGCGAGGACTTCGCCTTCACACTGGATGGCAACGAGCAGTTCAAGTCCTTCGCCGAGTTCCGGCTGTTCTGGGAAACCCTGCGCGCGGACGCGTCGCTCAAGCCGTTCCTCACGAAGCTGCTGTTCGTCGAGCAACCCCTGCATCGCACGGTCGCGCTGCACGCGGACGCCGCCGCCGCGCTGGCTGACTGGCCGGAGCGGCCGCCCTTCATCATTGATGAGTCGGACGGCGAGTTGGCCAGCCTGCCCACCGCGCTTGCGCTGGGCTACGACGGCACGAGCCATAAGAACTGCAAGGGCGTCATCAAGGGCGTGGCGAACCGCTGCCTGCTGGCGCATCGGCAGAAACAGTCGCCCGCGCGGCCCTTCCTGATGAGCGGCGAGGACTTGTGCAACGTCGGGCCGGTCGCGCTGCTGCAAGACCTCGCGGTGTGCGCCGCGCTGGGCATCAAGAGCGTCGAGCGCAACGGCCACCACTACAACGCGGGGCTGTCGCAGTTCCCGCAGGAAGTGCAGCAGCAAATCCTCGGCACGCACTACGACCTTTACCACCCCAGCCCCGCCGGCTGGCCGACGCTGACGATTGAACGCGGTCGCATCGCACTCGGCTCGGTGAACGAGGCGGCCTTCGGCGTGAAGTTCCTGCTGAACGCCGGGCAGTTCACGCCGGCGGATGCGTGGGAGTGGGAGTGAGGCGAAGCCATGAGGAGCGGGATGAAGAGTAAGAACCGAAGCCAAGGTCTTCCGCCTAATCTTACTCGTAATCTTAATCCTCCCCTGCCCTGACCCATGCGTCCGCACCACCGCACCACGGCCATCGTGCTCGCGCTCGTCGCGGTGGTGTTCGCCGTCTTCTTCCGCACGCTGGAGTCGGGCTTCCTGCGCTGGGACGATGACATCAACGTCTTCGAGAACGAGCACGTGCAGGGCCTCACCGCCGCGAACCTCCGCTGGATGCTCACGGACTTCGAGCAAGCCATCCGCTACAAGCCGCTCGCGTGGCTGGCGTGGGCGCTGGTGCATGAAGCCTTCGGGCTGAACCCGTTCGGCTACCATCTCGCGAATGTGCTACTGCACTGCGCGAACGCGGTGCTGCTCTTCTTCCTGCTGCGCCAACTCATCAAATGCGGAATGCAGAATGCGGAGTGCGGAACCGAGCATACCACGCACCTGGACCTCTGCGCGGCCCTCGGCACGTTGCTGTGGGCCGTGCATCCGTTGCGCGTCGAGCCGGTCGCGTGGGCGACGGGCCTGCCGTATCACCTCGCGCTCTGCTTCGCGCTCCTCGCCACGGTGTTCTATTTGGGCGCGTATGCGGCGGACGTGACTCCCGCAGCCCGCCGACGGAACTACTGGCTCGCCGTCGCCGCCTTCGCGCTGGCCGTGCTCTCCTATCCCATCGTGCTCGGCTACGTCGCCGCGCTGGTGGCGTTGGACTTCTATCCGCTGCGGCGGTTCCAACGCGGCGATTCCGCGAGCCTCGTGGAGGCCGCCGCTCGGAGAGTTTGGCTGGAGAAAGTCCCCTTCCTCCTGCTCTCCGCCGCCCTCGTGGCCGGCACGGTGTATGGCCGATTCTTCGTCACCGGCGATTGGTCCAAGCCGACGAACCTCGGCGAGTTCACCATGGTGGAGCGCGCGATGCAGGCGTTCTACCTCTGGGCCTACTACGTCTGGAAATCCCTCGTGCCCCTGGACCTCGGCCCGTTCTACACCACGCTGCTGGGCAACCGCCCCTTCGCCCCGGCGTTCACCGCCAGCGCAGTCGCCGTCATGGGCGTGACGGTGCTCCTGCTGGCGCGGTGGCGACGGTGGCCGGCGGCGCTCGCGCTGTGGCTCGCGCATCTCGGGCTGCTCGTGCCCATGCTCGGCCTCACGGAGCGGCCGCACTATCCGCACGACCGCTACTCCATCGTGAACGGCGTGCTGTTCGCCATCGCTGCTGCCGCGCTGCTATGGCAGGGGCGCGACCGCCCTTGGCGGCGGCCTGCGCTGGTGATGGCCGGCTGCCTGGCCGCGCTCTGTGTGTTTGCCAGCCACCGTCAGGCACGCGTCTGGGAAAACGACTTTGTCTTCTTCAACGAACTGCTCCGGCGGATGCCCCCCAGCGGCCACCTGCGCGCCGTCGCCCTTCTCAAGCTCGGCAACGCGCACGCCGACGCAGGCGACGACCACAAAGCCGAAGCCTGCTACCGCGAGGCCCTGCAAATCGCACCCGACAGCGCGTTCGTGCAACTGCCCTACAACTTCGGCAACGTGCTGGCCCGCCAAGGCCGCTGGGCCGAGGCCGAGGCCGCCTACGCCAAGGCTGTGGCCGTGGCTCCCCGCCACCTGGCCGCGCGGAACAACTACGGCATCGCACTGGCTAAGCAGGAGAAGTTTGAGGCTGCCTTCGCCCAGTTCGACGAGGCGCTGCGCTTCAAGCCCGACAGCGCGGACACGCAGCTGAACTACGGCGTAGCGCTCGCGGGCAAAGGCGACTTGAGCCGCGCTGTCGAGAGTTTCAACCGCGCCCTGGAGCTCAACCCGCAGAGCGCCGATGCGCGCGCGCAGTTGGCGGCGGTGCTTGACCGGCAAGGGAAGAACGGCGAAGCCCGCCAGCACGCGGCGGAGGCAGAGCGGTTGCGGAAGGCCCAGACTCCGCCGTGAGGCGGCCGGCACGCGTCACTCGCCCAGCAGGTGCAGAACAAGTTGCCGGCGATGCGGCACGGTGCGGTGTTCCCAGACGTAGATGCCCTGCCAGGTGCCGAGGGCGAGTTCGCCGCGCACGATGGGGATGCTCAGGTTCACCGAGGTCAGCGCGGTGCGGATGTGCGCGGGCATGTCGTCGTCGCCCTCGCAAGTGTGCTGGAAGAGCGGGTCGCCATCGGGCGCGAGGCGGGCGAAGAAGCGCTCCAGGTCGCGGCGGACTTCGGGGTCGGCATTTTCCTGGATGAGTAGCGAGGCGGAGGTGTGGCGAAGGTGCAGCGTGGCGAGGCCGGTTTGCAGGCCTGCCTGCCGCACCCCGGCGTTGACCTCGTGGGTGACTTCGGTGAAGCCCCGACCGCGAGTGGGGATGACGAGTTCATGGGTGCTTTGGCGGAGCATGGTGAAGGGATTTTAGCGGCGAAAGAACGCAGAGAGCACAAAGTAAGGCGGCGGGACAAGCACTGGAAACTGGGAAACTGCCGCTCTTTCTCTGTGACCTTTGCGCCCTTTCGCGGCCATCCACCTCTCCTCGATTCAGTTCCTCGCTAGCAGCTTCTCCAGTTCGTCGCTCTTCGGGTGGCCGACGGCGATGGCTTTCTGGTAATGCCAGCGGGCCAGTTCGCGCGTGGGCGGCTGCTGGGTCGCGTAATAGACCGCGAGGTTGTAGTGGGCCACGGCGTAACCAGGGGCGATCTGGATGGCCTTGCGGAAGGCGGCTTCGGCGGGTTCGCGCTGGCCCTTCAGGCTCAGGACGAGGCCGAGATAGTTCTGCGTCTGGGCGTTCTCCGGGTCGAGCTTGGCGGCGCGGCTGAGGGCGTCGAAGGCGTCGTCGGCCTTCTGCTGGCGGAACTTGAGCAGGCCGAGGAGGGCTAGGGAAAAGGCGTCATCGCCGTCCAGCGCGAGCGCCCGTTTCAGGTGCGCCTCAGCCTCGGGCAGCTTGTTCAACTCCATCTGGGCCGCCCCAAGGTTGGCGAGTGTGTAAACATTGCCCGGGTCCAGGGTGAGGACTTCGAGGTATTTCTTCTCCGCTTCATCGAAGCGCTGGGCGGCGTAGGCGCGCTGGGCTTCGAGGGCCACGTTCACAGCACCGGGCGGCAGGTCGGCAGAGCTTTTCTTTGCCGACTTGGCGACCGGCGCGGGGACCGCGACCGGAGCGGAGGAGCCTTCCAACAAGGCGAGTTCCTCCGCGGAGTAGGGTGTTTTACGGGCCTCCAGTGCCGCCACCCTGGCCTGGGCGGCGGCTAGCTCCGCGCCCAAGGTGTCGGTGACGTTGCTGGACACCTTCTTCTTTTCGTTCAACTGCTTCTGCAGTTCGAGGAGCTGCTTCTGCAAATCCTCACGCTCCTTTTCCATTTGCCGTAGCTTGGCCCCGTCTGCCGTGCCCTTCTGGACCTGGACTTCGAAGGCTTTCACGGAAGTTTCCAACTCCTTGTTCTTCTTCTCCAGCTCCTTGAATTGGTCGGTCGTGATACCGGTGGCGTTGTTCGGATCGGTCAGGATGAGTTCCATCTTCTTGTTGGCCTTGGCTAGGTCAGTCGCGCGCTGCTGCTCGGCCTTGAGGTCCGCCTTGGCGGCGGCGAGTTGGCGGGCCAACTCCTCGGACTTGTTGCCGACGGATAGCTTGGTCAGTTCGTCCACCTTCGTTTTGAGCGCGGAGTTTTCCTTCTTGAGCACGGGCACCTCGGCCTTGTCCTTGAGCACGGCGACTTGCTTTTGGAAGGTGTCGCGCTCCTTCTCGACTCCAGCGCCCCGCTTGGTGAGGTCTTCGACCTCGATTTGCTTGAGGTCGGCGGCCTTTTGCAGGTCGCGGACCTTCTGCTGGGCCTTGGCCAGTTCGGCGGGGTCCACGTCTTTGGGCCGGGCGGCGAGGGCTTCCTTGAGCTTCTCCTGGGCGGCGCTGGCCTCGGTGCGTGCCCGGACCAAGTCGTTGCTCAAGTCACGGATCTGCTTCTCCAAGCCCGTGAGCTTCTCCGACCCGGCCTCGTCGCCGGTCTGGCTGAGGGGGATGAAGGGCTTCGGCGCGACGGTGCCGGGGAACTGGACGCTCAACTTCTTGACCCAATCGTCCAGATAGGCCAGGCGGAAGGCGACGAGCTTCGGCTCCCACGTCTTGTAGGCCGCCTGAATCTTGGTCAACTCCTCCTGGGCGTTCAGGTATTTCTCCAAGGCCTGTTTGCCCTGGCCTGCCTCGCGGAGCGAATCGCCCTGCAGGACCGTGTTGAAAACTTTGACATACTGTTCATCCGCTGCTGCGGCCCGGGCGCTGGGGGACGCGAGCGCCAGACAAGTCGCAAGCAGGAGCAGAAAAACGTGCTTCATTCTGATTGAGCTTAGGAAAAGGTCGTGGTGCTTTGCAATCCGATTTCCGCCGGGCGTCTGCGGGCCCGGGATCGCCAGTCCCATTCTTCACCCGGCCAAGGCCGACCCTGTGGGCCAGCCCGGTGCGGGAGCAAGCGCCGGTGGTTCCCGTCCAATGCCCATGCGCTCCGCAACCAACCTGCCGCTCCGGTTTTTACCCGATGACTTTGCTCCCACGACTTGCCTACGCTCACCCGCAACCCGGAATAATTCCATGAAGACCACGACCGCCCCCCGCCCCCTCTTCCTCGTAATCCTAATCCTGACCTTAATCCTGCTCCCTGCCGCGCACGCGCAAGTCCTCCTCAACGTGGACTTCGGCGTCGGCGCGGCGAGCGCGAAGTCGGGCCACGCCGGCACCGGGCTCGCGACGAATGACTTCTGGAATCTCTACACCCACTATAACCCGCGCATGGTGCCGGGCCGCGCCTTCGTCCCGGACGGCTTCCTCGCCAGCCTCAAGTTCGCCGACAAGTCCGAGTCCCCCGTCTCCCTCGCCGTCACGAACGCCCCCGGCGTCTGGGGCAACACCAGCGGCGACCCGATGTTCGACAGCTACATCTACCCCCACAACGGCTCCAACATCTCGCTAACCCTCCGCGGGCTGGAGCCGGGCAGCTACCACTTCTACCTCTACGGCCACGCGGACAAGGACGGCAACGACGAGTGCAACACCGCCTTCACCCTCCAGCATGGGACCAACAAGTTCGGCCCGCTCCCGGTTGCCCCGGCGGGTTTCTGGAAGGCCGCCACCGGCTGGCAGGAAGGCCGGCAGTTCGTCGTCTTCCGCGATGTGACGGTGGTGGCGGGCCAGCCGGTCTTCATCGAAGTCGCCCCCGGCCTCGGCGGCGTCGCCGTGCTGAACGGCCTGCAAGTCATCTCGCGCGGGTCCAGTCCGCCGAAGACCTTCGCCGCGCCGCTGCCCGCGCCGCCCGCGACTTACACGAACCTCATCGTCCGCGAGGTGCGCTACGACGGGAAGGTCACGGACGCCGAGGCGCGCTTCACTGCGACGGTCGAGGTCGAGTCGCTCACGACGAATGAAGTCTCTGCTGTCCTCTTCCAAGGTGACGTGGCGGTCTTCGCGCCGGAGCTACCAGCGGGCATCCGCCTCACGCGCGAGTCAGCCGAGCGGCTCAACCTCAATAGACCAGCGTCCTTTACCTCACGCGCGGGGACCTACCGCCTCCACTGCACCAAGCCCGGCGTCCACACGCTCAAGCTCGAAGTCATCGCCCGCATCACCAAGGCCGAGCCGTGGAACCAAATCAGCTTCACCGGCCCGCCTGCGTCCGTCGCCAGCCTCTTTGCCGAAGCCAACCTCGGCGTTCAGCTCGAACTCCTCAGCGGCGCGCTGCTCGAAGGCGCACCGGCCAAGACCGCTTCCGCCATCGCCGGCGTCGTCGGCGCGGACCGCGTCGTGTCGCTGCGGTGGCAGGGCAAGACCACGGAGATTGCGCGCAAGTCCCTCATCACCGTGGACACCACCGCGAGCATCATCGTCTCGCCCACGGTCACAAAGATGACCACGGAGTTCCGCTACGAGCTGCTCCAGGCCAGCGTCAACGAGCTGCGCGTGCTGCTGCCGCCCAACGCCACGCTCACCAAGCTCACCGGCGACACCATCCGCGACTGGGCCGTCACGCGCAGCAACACCACGCAAGTCCTCCTCGTCACCTTCGCCAAGCCCGTGGAGAAGACTTACTCGCTCACGCTCTTCACCGAGACGGCCAACGACGCATCCGGCGCGGTGGCCTTCGTGCCGCCGCAGCCCGTGGGCATCGAGCGCGAGTCCGGCACCGCGTCCATCCTCGCCGACGACATGGTGGTGGACGTGACGACCGCGCGCGACGTGCGCCAGGTCAACGCGCCCAGCGGCACGTTCTACGCCTACCGCTTCAGCGCGCGCGGCTTCGACGTGGCGGGCCGCGCACGGCGCATCGAGCCGGTGCTGGAAACGGCCACGCGCGTCACGGCGCGGCTGGAGGAGTCGCGGCTCATAGTGAGCCATGCGGTGAACCTCAGCGTCCTCAAGGCCGGCATCTACACGGCGGAGCTGACCTACCCGACGAACTTCAACGTGACCGACGTGCGCGGCGGGAACGTGGAGGATTGGAAGGCCACGGCCGGCAAGGTGAAGGTGAACTTCACCCAGCGCGTGCTCGGCGTGCATCGGCTCGACCTCACGCTCGAGCAGGCGCACAAAACCTTCCCGACGCAAATCACCGTCAGGGCCGTGCGCGTCACGGGCGCGACGAAGGAGACCGCGTTCATCGGCGCGGCCTCGGCGGCGGGCATCCGGCTCAAGACCGACACGCTGACCAGCGCACGGGAGATTCCCATCGCGCAGTTGGCGCAGCGGGCCGGAGATGAAGCCCTCGCCTTCACCGCCGAAGCGCCGGATTGGAAGCTCGCCCTCGCCACCGAGCGCCTGCCCGCGCGCGTCGTGGCCGAGGTCTTCAACCTCGTCACCGTCGGCGACGGCCTCGTGGGCGGCAGCGCGACCATCCGCTTCGGCATCCTGAACCAGGGCGTGCAGGAGTTCAAAGTGCGGCTCCCGGCACATTGGAAGAACGTCGAGTTCACCGGGCCGAACATCCGGCGGAAGGAGCAGGGGCCGACAAACGTGGTGATTGGCGGTGTTTTCGTCACCTTCCAAGGCGGCAGAGCGATTACCAACGCTGCTTCGGTCGGTGCCGTAGATTTGTCATCCAATTGGACCATCTCCCTCCAAGACAAAGCCTGGGGCGGCTACACGCTCGTCGTCACCTACGACTACCAGTTCGACCCCAAGAAAGCCGTGCTCGACCTCGCGGGCGCGCATTGCGACGGCGTCGAGCGCGAGACCGGTTCGCTCGCCGTGACCGCCGCCGCGAACTTGAAACTCCAGCCCAAGCCCGCCGCCGAGCCGTTGCGGGCCATTGACCAATCCGAGCTGGCCGAGACCGACCGGGCGCTCATCACGCGGCCCGTGCTGCTGGCGTATCGCTACACCGGCGGCGGCTACGCGCTGACGGCGGACGCGGCGCGCTTCGACGAGGAGCG
>JAYTIO010000634.1:0-5638 GCA_043731805.1 Pedosphaera sp.
TTCGCCTCCTTCACGTTCTTGAACGCCAGCCCCTTCGCGTCCCACTCCAGCGTCGTCTTCGGAAAGCGCGACGCGATGCCGCCGAGCAGGATGGTTTCCGTGAGTGGGCCGGCGTAGTCGAAGTTCGCGGAAGTCTTCCCGTTGCCGCGCACGGCCTCGACGAAGGAATGCCAGTGGTTCACCGACTCCAGCTTGGGCAGATCGAAGTCCTTGAAGTTTTCCTCGGGCAACAGGATGGGCTTGCTCACGTGCGGCAGCACCATGATGCCCTTGGTGCCGATGAAGATGGAACCTTGGTCCGGCTGCTTCACCTTGCCGAGCAACGCGAGGATCTCCGCCGGCGGACGCTGGCTGCCGTCATACCAAGTCACCTTCACCGTCGGGCCGTCCGTGAACGGCGTGCCGGGGAAGACGTAGTGGACAATGGCGTCGTTGGCCCAGTTGTGCGCGTTGGGCTGCGGCCCCTCGCTGCGCACCGTGAGCGGCGCGGTGACGCCGAGCGCCTTGAAGACCGGGTCGTAGATGTGACAACCCATGTCGCCGAACGTGCCCGTGCCGAAGTCGAGCCGCTTGCGCCAATTGCCGGGATGGTAATAACCGCCGCCGATGAAGGGCCGCTCGGACACCACGCCGAGCCACGCGTCCCAGTTCAAGTTCGCCGGCACCGGGTCGTTGTTCTCCGGACGCGGCGCGGGGTCGCCCCACTTCTTGCTGCTCCACGTGTGGACCTCCTTGATCTTGCCGACCACGCCGCTCTGCACGAGTTGCACCGCCACACGATACTCGTAGCTGGAGTGGACCTGGATGCCCATCTGCGTCACGAGCTTCTTCTCGCGCGCCATCTCCGTCAGCCGGCGCGACTCATACACATCATGCGTCAGCGGCTTCTGGCCATAGACGTGCAAGCCGAACTGCATCGCGCTCATGCCCATCGGCGCGTGCATATGGTCGGGCGTGGAGACGTTCACGCAATCGAGGTTCTTGTGTTCCTTGTCGAGCATCTCGCGCCAGTCCTGATAAACTTTGAGGTCGGGGAATCGCTTCTTCGCCGCCTCCGCGCGCGCCGTGTCCACCTCGGCGACCGCGACAAACTTAACCGCCTTGTGCCCCGTGATCGCACCCCAGTCCGACGCCGCCATGCCGCTCGCGCCGAAGCTGGCGTGGCGCACCATTTCGTTCGGCGACGCCGCGCGCAAACCGCGCGTGACGAACGGCGCGGCGAAGGCGGCGGTGCCGAGGTGTTTGAGAAAGGAGCGGCGGGAGGAATGAACTGTTTGTTTCATGCGTAGCAACTAGCGACGAAGTTCTCCCGCCAAAGTTCAAACCAACTTGCCGCGCATTCGCCTGCTCGGTGTCGAATTCCCGCTTGCTGAAATTAAAGCTTGCCGCGCCTCACCGTCTTTCGCAGTGTCACGCCGTAAGCCATGCAGGATTTGAGCAATCATCTCGCGCACTCCGCACGTAGCCGGAGCCGTCCCCTCCGTGGACGGACTGCTTCCCGTCACGGATTCCCTCCTCCCCGCCGTGGCGGCGTTCATTCCCGCCTCGGAGGCAGCCGTTCCCTCCTTGGCGGGGCCGGGGGACTCCTTGGCGGGAGCCATTCCCGCCTTGGCGGGACTGAGGGATTCCTTGGAGGGACTCGTTCCCGATTGGGAGGGACTGAGTCCCTCCCACTTCGCCCACCCCCTGTTTCGAGCGTTAGCCAACCAGTTAACCAGTTAAACTAAAAGGAGTTACACCATGCCAGACTACATCCAACCCCAAGATGCCAATTTTGACAATTGGCAGGGCACCACCCTCCTCCCCTACATCTCGGCCAACAAGGTCGCCCTCGGCGTCGCCGACGCCACCGTGACCGCCCTGACCGGCGGGCAGACGGTTTGGGCCGCCGCCTACAGCGCGCACCAGACCGCCCAGGCCACCGCCACCAGCAAACGGACGGAGAAGGACGACGCCCGCGCCGCCTACGTCACGCTCATCCGCAGCGTCGTCGGGCAGATGCAGGCCAATCCCGCCGTGACCGACACCCAGCGCGCCGCCATGCAAATCACCGTGCCCAGTGGCACCCACACCCCCGCGCCCGTGCCCACCACCCGCCCCGTCGGCACCGTGAACACCTCGCAACGCCTCTCGCACAAGATCGAGTTCCGCGACGAAGCCACCCCCACCTCCCGCGCCAAGCCCGCCGGCGTGGCCTACTGTGAACTGCACCTCTTCATCGGCACCACCGCCCCCGCCGGCCCGGACGCGATGCACCTGCAAGGCGTGGACAAGTCTGCGCCCTACCTGATGGAGTTCGAGAGCGCCGACGCCGGCAAGACCGCCTTCTGGGCCTTGCGCTGGGTCAACACGCGGGGCGAGCACGGGCCGTGGAGCGCGACGGTGAGCGGGACGATTCCGGGGTAAGCTGAAACATGTTGCCGTCAACTCTCTGACACGGAAGTCCCCTTCATGTATTTGAACTCTCCCTGCGAGCAGTGCGGGCAGAATTTGGAATATCCCGACAACATGGAGGGCGACCAAATCAATTGCCCGCACTGCACTCAGCTCACCGTTCTTTGTGCCGCCACCGCTGTTCCGCCCGCTGTTCTTTCTGCATCTCAGAATCCTAACCTCACGAATTGTCCGGACTGCGGGAAAACGGTTAGCATCCGAGCCACGGCCTGCCCCCAATGTGGCGCTCCATTGTCACCTGCAGGAGCGGCCGTGGCTGCACCGGTCACAGCGCCGGCAGTGTCGGCTGCCCAAGCCACCACTCCGCAGCCCGCTAAGTCCGCTTGTGCCTGCCCGCAGTGTCAGAGCGACAACACGGTCAAATGCTCCGTCGCCCATGCTTCGGGAAGTTCGACCGGGATGTTCAGCGGCTTGGGTATGGACGGAGGCGGTCACGCTGGAGTTTTAGGTGGCTCGTCTGCGAGTCAGACGCTGCTTGCTCAGAAGCTTGCACCTCCTGTCATGGAGAGTGTTGGATGTTTGTTTTGGTTAGTGTCGTTTGGACCAGGAATGATGTTCATTCTAGGCGGACTGGCTTGCCTCTCTGAGACCGTTGGCGGTGGCTTGATGCTGCTTACAGGCGGCCTAGCACTTTGTGCTATTCCAATCTGGAAATCATGGGAGATTGAGGCGAAGCGTCCCGAATACGAAAGGCAATTCAGGGAATGGGATGCTGCCTGGGTTTGTTTGCGCTGCGGGCACATCTTCGTGCCTTGATGACGCCGGTCTCCGGCTGGGTCCAGCTCGGGAAGACGCCGATCATGTCCTGTCGGCTGCGGACTTGCCGGGCATTCCCGGGGTGGTTAGCCTTCTCCCATGAACACGAAGAGCCATCCCATCACCTTGTCCGAGCCTGTCTGCGCCCTCGTCGAGGCCGTCGTGGCCAGCGGCCGCTACCGGGATTTCTCCGCCGCCGTGCAGGACGCGGTGTGGCAGCAGTTCATGGGGGAGCGCGCCGTCTTTGACGAGTATGGCGTGACGCCCGCCGAGGTGGAGCGCTCCGCCAAGCGTGACCTCGCCGCCATCCGCAAGGACCGCAAGGCTGGCAAGCTCAAGGCGTGGAGTCCCCTGTGATCGTCGTCCGTCCCGCCTTCGAGCGCGCCGGCAAGCAGAGGCCGCGTGAAGCGACGCCCCAGCCAAGTAGGAGACAACGTGAGGAGTCTCACTTCAGCCTTCGCGCAAGAACCAATCAGAGACTCGTCACCTCGTCGCCTACGGCTCGCGCGCCTTCTCCCTTCCTCGGAGGAGGGGAGAAGGTGGCCGCAGGCCGGATGAGGGGTGTGGCTACTTGCGGCGACGCGCGTAACCCCTCACCCCGGCCCTCTCCCCTCATCCGATGAAGGGAGAGGGAGAAAACTGACCTGCGAGTAGGTCCTTAATCCACCGCCACCACGGCCTTGATGACGCCCGTCTCCGGCTTGGTCCAGCTCGGGAAGACGCCGATCATGTCCTCGAAGCCGGCTTGGTGCGTGATCCACGGGCGTTGCTCCTAACGGATTTCATGGCCGTAGGGCAACTGGCCGGGCAGCAGGAGGGTTTTGACCAGTTCGCCCTCACCGCACAGCGTCATGCCGGGGAAGCGCTTGAACCAAGGGCCGTAGGGGACTTCCGGTTGAGTGTCCAACCAAGCCGCGAACAGGCCAAGTTGTTCGGCGGGAATCTGCCGCTGACGGATGCGCTCCAGCAAATGCGCCAGCAGCGCCGGAGGCAGCTTGGCGCGGCGGATTTCAGGCATGAGTCGCCGCGCCGTAGAAGCCGCGCGTGATGGCCGTCTTGAGCTTCTCGACTTCCGCCAGGTCGTCGGATTCCACCATTCTTTGCGCTAGGCGGGTGAGTTCATCCGGGGCAAGCGAGCGCTCCCGGGCCAGACGGAAGGCGAACTGGATGACTTCGGCCTGGCCCGCTGGCGGCAGGTGAAGGATTTCGTCAATGATGGCCGCTGAGTTCATGCTGCGAAACTATTGGCCGTGAGTCAGGGTCGCAAGGGGGAAAAGAGCAGCCCATACGCACAGTTAGTCCACCGCCACCCCCGCCTTGATGACACCGGTCTCCGGCTGGGTCCAGCTCGGGAAGACGCCGGTCCGGTCCTCGCCTTCCCGCTTGTCCCAGCGATGCGTCCTGCTAGTTTGCCGCCATGACTTTCAAACGCATCACCTGCAATCCCCAGCGGATGAACGGGCAGCCGTGCATCCGCCAGCTCCGGCTGACGGTGCGCCGCGTGGTGGAGGCGGTGGCGCTGTATCCTGATCGGCAGGAATTGCAGCGGGAGTTCCCCGAACTGGAGGCGGAGGACATCCGCGAGGCGCTCGCCTATGCGGCGGCCAATCTGGATGACAAGATGATCGAACTGGCGGCGGCGTGATGAAACTGCTGCTGGATCAGGGCACGCCGCGTTCCGCCGCAGCGCGCTTGCGTCAGGCGGGTCTGGAGGCGGTTCATACGGGAGAGGCGGGCCTCGCCGAGGCCGAGGATGCTGAGATTATCCAACGGGCAGCGGAAGAGGGCCGCATCGTCGTGACCTTGGACGCCGATTTTCACACGCTGCTGGCGCTGAGGCAGGCCAGCCAGCCGTCGGTGATCCGCATCCGCATCGAAGGGTTACGGGCCGAGGAATTTTGCGGATTGCTCCAGCAGGTTTTGCGTCGGTGCGCGGATGACCTGGCAGCGGGTGCGATGATTTCGGTGAATGAATTCCAAATCCGCGTCCGCCGCCTGCCGATTTCCTGACCCACGGCGGGTGATTTGAGTCGGCGAGAGGAGTTAATCCACCGCCACCACCGCCTTGATCACGCCCGTCTCCGGCTGGGTCCAGCTCGGGAAGACGCCGATCATGTCCTCGAAGGCGGCTTGGTGCGTGATCCACGGGCCCGTGTTGATCTGGCCGTCCTCGATGAGGCGGATGATGCGGGTGAAGTCGCCGGGCAGGGCGTTGCGGCTGGCGCGGATGTCCAGCTCGCGCCGGTGCAGCGCGGGGGCCTGGAGGAAGCTGATTTCGGATTGGGTGATGCCGACGTAGATAAGCCGGCCCTTGAAGGCGCAGTAGCTCAACGCCTGGCCCATGGACTTGTTGCTGCCGGTGGCGTCCACCACCACGTCGGCGAGCTGGCCGTTGGTCAGCTCGGCGAGACGTTTCAACTCTTCGCCG
>JAYTIO010000635.1:0-5592 GCA_043731805.1 Pedosphaera sp.
GTTGTCGTCGTTGTGCGCGCCGCCGGCGTAGAGCTGGATGAACCGCACGCCACGCTCGACAAGCCGCCGCGCGAGCAGACAGCGGCGGCCGAAGTCTTCCGTGCGCTTGTCGTTGATGCCGTAAAGTTCCTTCGTCGCCTCGGTCTCTTTGCTCAAGTCCACCGCGTCCGGCGCGCTGCTCTGCATCTTGAAAGCCATCTCGTAGCTGGCGATGCGCGCGGCGAGGTTGCTGTTGTCGGCGCGCGGGGCTTGATGCTCGGAGTTGAATTCTTTGAGCGTGTCGAGGAAGCGCCGCTGCGAACTTTCGCTCATCGTGGCGGGGCGTTGAAGGTCGAGAATCGGGTCGCCCGCCGAGCGCATGATGGTGGCCTGGTAACTCGCAGGCATATAGCCGCTCGACCAGTTCTTCGCGCCACTGATGGGGCCACCCGTCGGGTCGAGCATCACCACGAAGCCGGGCAGGTTTTCGTTCACACTGCCGAGGCCGTAGTTTACCCACGAGCCGAGGCACGGACTGCCGGAGAGGACTTTGCCCGTGTTCATCTGGAGCATCGCGGAGCCGTGAATGGGCGAGTCCGCCATCATCGAGTGGATGAACGAAATGTCATCCACGCAACCGGCGAGGTTCGGGAAAAGGTCGCTGACCCACTTGCCGGACTGGCCGTAGTTTTTGCCGGTCCACTTCGGACCGACGACGCGGCCCTCGTTCTTCTTGCCGCCGCGCCCGAAGGTTTTCACCGGAATGGTTTTGCCATCGAGTTTGTAGAGCTCCGGCTTGTAATCAAACGTGTCCACCTGGCTCGGCCCGCCATACATGAAGAGGAAAATGACGCTCTTCGCTTTGCCTTTGAAATGCGGCTGCTTGGGCGCGAGCGGATTGACGAACGGCGTCGCCGCGTTGGCTTGGTTGGCGAAGAATTTGTCGACGGTGAGCAGGCCGGTCATCGCGAGACCGGTGAAACCCGCGCCGGATTCCCAGAGAAATTCGCGGCGCGTGCGGCGGCAGAAATCACCGGCGGGCTGCGCGGAGTTAGGCTGTTGATTGTTCATGGCAAAAAAGCTTCTCGTTCAATCCACATAGACCAGCTCGTTCAAGTTCAGCGCCATCAGGCAGAAATATTTCAGCGCCACTTCGGGCGAGGCGTTCTCCTGCGCGCGCAAGGCCGCGATGAGGGCGAGGCTGCGCTGCACTTCGGCATCGGTCGGCGTGCGCGTGGTGACGAGTTGGAGGCCGAGTCGCACCTGTTTCGTCACGTCATCGCCCGCTTCGTTGCGCAGGCGCGCGGCGAACACTTCCGCCTGCTCATTGAGGAAGCCGCCGTTAATCATCCCGAGCGCCTGCGTCGGCTGCACGGTCGCGAAACGCACCGGCGCGGAGCGATCAGTCTCGGCCACGTCGAAGCTTTCGAGGATGGGCGGGCGTAGCGAACGCTTCACCTTGATGTAGATGCTGCGACGCGCTTGTTCCTCGGGTGGCGACTTGCCCCAGCCGGCGCCAGGTCGCGATTGGCCAGCCATGACTTCGCGGGGGATGTCCACGAACATGCTCGGGCCGAACATCTTCAAGTTCAGCGTGCCGTTGATGGCGAGGATGGAATCGCGAATCTCCTCGGCCGTCAGCCGACGCGGGTCGAAGCGCCACAGCAAATCGTTCTGCGGGTCGGCTTGGAGCGCTGCTGCGTTGCCGTGCGACGACATGCGATAAGCCTGCGACGTCATGATGAGCCGGTGCATGGCCTTCATGCTCCAGCCGCGCGCCACGAACTCGCTGGCGAGCCAGTCGAGCAGCTCGGGATGCGTAGGCCGGTCGCCCTGCGTGCCGAAGTTGCTCGTCGAGCGCACCAGGCCGCGCCCGAAGTGATGCTGCCAGATGCGGTTCACCATCACGCGCGCGGTGAGCTGGTTGTCGGGCGAAGCAATCCAGTTGGCCAGCACGGTGCGGCGGCCGCTCGTTTGCGCGCCAGCAGCGGGCTTGGGAATGACCGGGGCGGGGGTGCCGAGCACTTCGAGAAAGCCTGGTTCCACGACTTCACCGGCCAAAGCAGGATTGCCCCGCGCCAACAAATGCGTGGGCGGCGGGACGGCTCCGCGTTCGGATACGGCGAGCGCCTTGTCCCCGGCCAGTTTCTCTGGCTTGAGCTGCTCCAGTTCCTTCTTCAGCGCCTGATACTCAGCGAACTGCACCGCGCCCAAGACGCGCAGGCCATCGCTCTTGAGAAGTTGGTTGAGGTCGGACCGGCCGGATTTGGCCGGCTTCGGCGGCTGACTCTTCGAGCTGCGGGCAGGTGGCGCGCTGGCAGTCGCAGTGTCTTGCGCCAGGCGCTGCTGAAAGAGGGTTTCCCATTCGGCGATTTGAGTTTGGAGTTCGCTGCGACGACGGGCGACCTCGCGGAGTTGCGCGGCATACGCGTCCTTGTCCGCCGCCTTGGTGAACAGGGGAATTTCATCCGTCGGCCCGCCGTTGCGGTAGGGATTCACGTTCTGGAAGAACGAGAGCAGGCGGTAGTAATCCTGCTGCGGGATGGGATCGATCTTGTGGTTGTGGCAGCGGGCGCAATCCACCGTGAGACCGAGGAAAACCTGGCTGGTCGTGGCCACGATGTCGTCGAGGCTGTCGTAGCGGGCCAGCTCACGGTCGGCGGGTTCGTCGTCCCAGATGCCCAGCCGGTAAAAACCGGTGGCGATGAGGGCGTCGGCGTCGGGCGTGGCGAGTTCATCGCCGGCGAGCTGCTCGCGGAGGAAGCGGTCGTAAGGTTTGTCGGCGTTGAAGGCGCGGATGACGTAGTCGCGGAAGCGCCACGCGTGCGGCTTGTCGCCGTCGCGCTCGTAGCTGTTGCTCTCGGCGAAGCGCACGAGGTCGAGCCAGTGGCGGCCCCACTTCTCGCCGTAGCGCGGCGAGTCGAGCAGGCGGTCAATCAACAGCTCCCACGCGCGTGGCGATTTGTCGGCGAGAAACGCTTCGACCTCGACCGGCGTCGGCGGCAGACCGGTCAAATCATAGTAAGCGCGGCGGACCAACTCGCGCGGCGTGGCGGAGACGTTCGCGGTGAGGTTTTTCGTGGCGAGCTTCGCGAGAACGAAGGCGTCGATGGGATTCGCGCTCGGCGGTTTGCCATTGTTGATTTGCGGCGCGACCGGTTTCTTCACCGGTTGAAACGCCCAGTGCGCGCGGTCTTTGTCGGTGATCTTAAATTCCTTCCGGATCGCCGACGCAGGCGCTTCGCCGACAGGCATCGGCGCGCCGAGCTTCACCCACTCAGTCAGGTCGGCGACTTGCCGCGCGGTGAGCCGCTGCTTGGGCGGCATCTTGAGATCCTCGCTCTGATAACCCACGGCGATGATGAGTCGGCTCTTCGCCGGATCGCCCGCCACGACGACCGCGCCGCTCTCGCCGCCCGCGCGAATGGCGCCGGGGGAATCGAGTCGGAGATGGCCCTTCTGTTTTTCCGCGCCGTGGCAGGAGTAACACTGCTCCGCGAGGAGCGGGCGAACTTTGCGCTCAAAGAACTCGAGCCCGGCGGGACTCGGTTCGGCGGCGGAGAGACGTTGCCCGCCTCCGAACGCAGCGGTCAGGGCGAGAGCCAGTGCGAGCGAACGCGGCGCGTTCCCATTTCGAGAAGGGGACGTCATCACTACTTTGCTCCGAGCACCTTCTGAACGGGCATGGAGTTGCCGAAGTTTTTGAAGTCCTTGAACGACCACACGACTTTCTTGTCCTTGGTCACCTCGATGAACTGCGGGTTGTTCGGCCCCGCATGGCAGTTGCCAATCATCGTGTTGCCGTTGGCGAGTCGCTCGACGCACGTGACCCACGCGAGCGTGATGCCGGGCAGGTCGTTCTGCTCGACCTTCCAGACGATGGCTTTCGCGGGCGTGACTTCGAGCACGCTGTGGCCGTTGCCGGAGCCGATGAGCGTGTTGCCATTCGCGAGCCGCACGGCGCTGAAGAGCGAGTTGCCCCAAGCCTCCGGGCCGTGGCCACCCTTCTTGTCCTTGCCGAACAGCGGCACCTCGTATTCCCAAACCACCTTGCCGGTTCCGTCATACTCGCGGACGAAGCCATCGGCCTCATGGGCGACGAGGTAATTGCCGTTGGCAATCTTGCGGACGAGCCGCGTGTCGCTGTGCGCGTTCGGATGGTCGCGCTTCAACTTGATCTCGCGCTGAATCTTCCCGTCCTTGTCCACCTCGATGATGCGCCCCGCGCCGGACTCGGCGATCATCGTCAGGCCGTTCTCGACGCGCTGGAAGGCGTGGACCTCGATGCGCTTGCCCTCGTTGCCGTTCATCTTGCCGGCGTCGTATTCCCACACCACCGACTTGTCCGGCGCGACCTCGACGATTTTCTGAAAGCCCTGCTGGAAGAGAATGTTGCCATTGGGCAGCACCCACGCGTCGTGGATCGCGCCAACCTTCGTCTCCCATTCAATCGAGCCATCCGGCGCGATGATGGCGAGCCGGCGCGTCGAGTCATCGCCTGCGAGGAAACGCCGGCCAGCGCCGGTCTGCTCGGCGTGAAGTTGAAGGGTGAAGGCGAAGGTCAGTGCAGCGAGCGCGGCCCGGCGAGTCAGCGTGTTTGTCATCCTCACATTCTAACGACGGGGTGGTTGGGTAGTAAATACGATTGTGCGCGGACCGCCTGGATTGGGCGGCGACTGCAAGTCGCCGGCACGGGGCGGCGGTCAAGCTACGTCCACCAGTTCGCGATCGTGTGCAACGGCTGAGTCAAACGCGTCGGTGCCGGCGCGGCGCTTGGGCGGCAGCACCAGCCAGGCTTCGAGGAAGAGGAAGGCCAGCATTCCGATAAGGAAGATGCGCCAGATTTCACCTTGGAGCGCGTCGCTCCGGGCGGTGCGCTCTTGGAGGAGTTGCAACGGGAGTGTGCCGAGAAGTTTTCTCGCGACGGCAGGTTCGAGGAGCGTGCGGTCGTCTTCGGCGCTCGGGCGGTTGACTGCGAGGAGGCGTTCGCCCGAGCGGTAGATGCCGGCGTGGAGGGCGATGTTCTTGCCGGTGGAGCCGTCGGCGGAGGTCCATTGCTTCGCGCGGTCGAGGGCGCTGAGTTCGCCGCACGCGACCATGGTTTCCTGATTGAGGCGGCGCGCGCCGGTCTGGAGGAGGCGTTGCAACATCGGCACGAGGACGGGGCCGTCGCCGAGGGTGGACCAGTCGTCGTGCGGGACGGTGGCGCAGAAGAAGAACTGGCCCTTGCCCAGCGCGCGGCGGGTGAGGAGGGGCGAGCCGTCGGCGAAGGAGGCGAGGGCGGTGGGTTCGCCGGTGATGGGCTGGCGACGCGGGATGTCGAGGTCGGCGAGCGGGAGGCTCAGGCCTTCGTCGGTCTTCGCGAGCGGGCCTTCTTGTTGTTCCCACTTGGCGACCTTGAACGGCTTGTCTGCGGGCGCGGGCTGCACGTCGGCCCAGCCGAGGCCGAGGAATTTCCCCGTGTCCGTCCGGCCCGGCGGGAGGAAGAGCACAGCGCCGCCCTCTTCGATGAAGCCGCGCAAACGCTTCTCGCCGGCGGCATCGGGCAGCGGCGCGTGCCAGATGAGCAACGTGGCGTCGGAGCCGGTGCGCTCGGCGAAGGCGGCGGGCGTG
>JAYTIO010000636.1:0-1797 GCA_043731805.1 Pedosphaera sp.
GCAGGCGCAGAAGATTGAAATCCTGACGCTCACGCCGCTGGCGGACCATCGCGTCCGCGTGAACCTGGACCCGGCGGGCGGCGCACACGCGACGACGCGGGAGTTGCAAACCATGCTGCCCGGCGAGACGGAGTTCGGCCACACGATCACCATCACGGGGAACGAGATGATTATCGGTCCCTACCCGCCCGGCACCGCGCTCACCGCGCGCACCCGCGTGGCGAACTCGAACCCCGGCACGGTCACGGGCACGCCCAAGTCGGTGGTGACGATTTAGCGCGCCCCGGAGTCCGCGAGGTTTTGGAGTGCGCCAGCCCTCTGGCGCTTTTCCGCACCCAGGCCCCGCGCCGGTGGTTTGCAACCGCCGCCCGTGAGCCACAGCAGTTCGTGGCAGCCCCGAACAACCCGCGCGCCACACGGCGATTGCAAATCGCCGGCACGAGGCCTGCGCTGAAGTCGCGCGAGTTCGGGGATCGTGGCTTCTGTCCCGCAACCGAAAGCGGCAGAGGGCTGCCGCACTCCAAGACACTGGCGCGCCGCCCTCGCCCCAGTTTCCAGTTGTCCGCCTTGGCCTTCTCCCCCAACTCTGTCGCGCGAACTACAACCGAACTTCACCATGTCGCTCCTTCCGCTCCGCCCCGTCAGCCAGTGTGCCTTTGACCAAGTCTCCCTCGGGGAGATCATGCTGCGGCTCGACCCCGGCGAGGGGCGCGTGCGGACGGCGCGCGGGTTTCAGGTCTGGGAGGGCGGCGGGGAATACAACGTGGCGCGCGGGTTGCGCCGGTGCTTCGGCCTGCGCACCGCCGTGGTCACGGCGCTCCCGGAGAATGAGGTGGGCCGGCTGGTCGAGGACTTCATCCTGCAAGGCGGCGTGGACACGCGCTTCATCCAGTGGGTGCCGTTCGATGGCATCGGGCGCAATGTGCGCGTGGGGCTGAACTTCACCGAGCGCGGCTACGGCGTGCGCGGGGCGGTGGGCATCTCGGACCGCGCGAACTCCGCCGCGAGCCAGATGCGGCCGGGGCAGGTGGATTGGGAACACATCTTCGGCAAGCTGGGCGTGCGCTGGCTGCACACGGGCGGCATCTACGCGGCGCTGTCCGAGACCACGGCGGCGGTGGTGCTCGAAGCCGTGCAGGCGGCGAAGCGGCACGGGACCATCGTGAGCTACGATCTGAACTACCGGCCGTCGTTGTGGAAATCCATCGGCGGGCAGCGGAAGGCGCAGGAGGTCAACCGCGCGCTGGCACCGTTCATTGATGTGATGATCGGCAACGAGGAGGATTTCACCGCGTGCCTGGGCTTCGAGGTGAAGGGCGTGGACCATAACCTGGCGAACCTGGAGACGGAGGCCTTCCAGCAGATGATCGCGCAGGCGGTGCGGGAGTTCCCCAACTTCAAGGTCGTGGCCACGACGTTGCGCACGGTGACGTCCGCGAGCGTGAACGACTGGGGCGCGATCTGCTGGGCGGGCGGGCAGTTCTTCGAGGCGGAGACACGGAAGGACTTGTGGATCCTCGATCGCGTGGGTGGCGGGGACAGCTTCGCGAGCGGCCTGATCTACGGGTTCCTCCAGTTCAACGACGCGCAGCAGGCGGTGGACTACGGCGCGGCGCACGGCGCACTGGCGATGACCACGCCGGGGGATACGAGCATGGCGTCGCTGAAGGAGGTCGAGGCGCTCGTGGGCGGCGGGAGCGCGCGGGTGCAGCGGTGAAGGTAGGGCGCGTCTGTCCCAGCGCGCCGCTGAACCAATCGAATGCCCAACCGGCGCGCTGGGGACAGACGCGCCCTACC
>JAYTIO010000637.1:0-31914 GCA_043731805.1 Pedosphaera sp.
CGGCAGCCTCGGCTGAACTCCGCTCATGCGCCGTCAGGTCAAACTGAATCTCGAGCCGGTGGACGCTCGGCAGTTCGAGGTCGCCGTGAAGCACCTCGCCAACAGCCTGAGCTTTGGTCAGGAGGAATCCGTCTTCCACGGCAGCGGGCTGGAGTATGCGCAATCGCGGCTCTACGTGGCGGGCGACCCGGTGAAGTCCATTGATTGGAAGGTCTCGGCGCGCGTCGGCAAGCTCTTCATCAAGGAGTATCAGGAGCCGAAGCAAATGCCGCTCTACCTGCTGCTCGATACCTCCGCGTCCATGTGCGTCACGTCGCTGCCGATGAGCAAATACGCGTGGGCCGTGCACATCGCCACGGGCATCGCGCTCGCGGCGCAGACGAACGTGACGCCCGTCGGCCTGCTCGGCTGCGGCGCGCGCGAACTGCACGTGCGCCCCACGCTCTCGCGCAACGTCGTCATGGAATGGTCGCACCAGCTCCGCCACCACGACTTCCTCGAAGACACTTCGCTCGCGGCCCGCGCGCGCGAGGTCGCGCCGTCCTTGAAGCGGCGCACGATGGTCATCGTGTTGAGCGACCTGCACGACCCGGAGGCGTTTCCCGCGCTGCAAGTGCTCGCGCAGGAGCACGACGTCATCGTGCTGCACCTGCAAGACCCGGCGGAGACCGGCGTGCGTGGCTCAGGCCTGTTCCGTGGCGTCGAGGCGGAGTCGGGCCGCGCGTTCATCGGGCACGGGCGTCGCGCGTGGGTGGATGCGGAGGGCTGGAAGAGCGAGTTGACCCGCTTCGGCATTGATTATCTCCGCCTCCCGACGGACGAGCCGATGCTCGGCAAGCTGCGGCATTTCCTTGGCCGCCGCGGCTTCGGAGGGAAGGTCAGATAGCATGGAATCCAAGCCCTTCTCCCAACGCATCAACAGCCGCCTGCTCATCGCGCTGTGTATGGTCGTGCTCATCGCCGTTTGCTTCTGGCCACGAAACGCGACCGACTCCCTCAACGTCCCGCTGGGCGTCGAGCAGGCGGCCATCGTCACCTACAGCGGGCCGCCGGTCGCGGTGATGCCTTACAAGTGGGGCGTGGCGGTCAACGTGCGCATCGCGAAAGTCATTGAGCGGCCCGGCACGCGCATCTACGACGTGCGCTACCTCGTCAACCGCCCCGGCACGTTCGACCTGAAGGATTACCTCACGGCGGAGGACGGCGGCCGCCTCGATGGCCTGCCCTCGTTCAAGTTCCACGGCGACCCGAAGCTCTCCAAGCACCTCGACGCTCGGATTCAGGAGACCGAGGAGGCCGGCGTGAGCGTCGGCGGTTACTACTATCTCACGCTCGGCGCGCTGGGTGTGCTGTGGATTGTCTGGCTGCTGCTGCTCATCTTCTACGGTCGCGCGAAACCCGCACCGTCCGCCATCGCACCGCCCGCGCCGACGCTGGCCGAACTGCTGCGTCCGCTACTCGCCCAACTCGAAGCCGGCACCCTCGACGCCGCTGCGAAGGCGAAACTTGAAATGCTGCTGCTCCGCCGCTGGCGTGAGGACCTCGCCCTCACCGCCGCGCCGATGGACACCGCCCTCGACGCCATCAACCGCAGTGAGAAGACCGGCCAATCACTCCGCCAGTTGCAGCACTGGCTGCATCACCCCGCCTCACCGGTCCGGCGGGAGGAAATCGCGGCGGTCATCGCGCCTTACACAATCGAAGCCCACGAGCGGCAGGCCGAGGCCGCAACCCCCGCATGACCTTCCTCCACCCCCAATGGCTCGCGCTTCTCGCGCTCCCGGTGATTCTCGCCTTCTGGGAATGGGTGCGGCGCGGCCAGCCCATCGCGCTGCCCTTCGACCACGGTCGGCAGCGACGCGGCCTCGTCCTCAACTTCCTCGTCCTCTGCGCCAACTGTCTTCCCGCCGCCCTGCTCGCGTTGGCGATTCTCTTCCTCGCGCACCCCATCACCTTCACGCCGCCGGAAGTGGAGCGGAAGCTCACTAACATCCAGATCCTCCTCGATACCTCCGGCAGCATGGCCGAGAACCACGGCTCGCAAGCCAACGGCCGCCACCGGCGCTTCGACTCAGCCATGGACGCCATCGAGACGTTCATCAACGCCCGCAAAGGCGACGCCTACGGCCTGACCATCTTCTCCCGCCACTTCATCCACTGGGTGCCGCTGACCCTCGACACCCAATCCATCATGCTCGCGCGGCCCTTCATCCAGCCGGACAACCCGCGACTCGACCCGCCCACGATGGTCCGCAAAGGCCTGCCCGACGCGCTCTGGGGCATCACCTACATCGGCAAGGCGCTCTACGGAGTCGCCGACCTCCTCGCGCAACGCCCCAGCGGCGACCGCATGATCATCATGCTCACCGACGGCGAGAGCAGCGACATCAAGTCGCCGAAGGACCAGGCCATCATCTCCGAGCTGCGCGCACAGAACATTACCCTCTTCGCCGTCATGATGACGGAAGAGGAGATCGAGCCCGCGCTCGTGGGCATCGCGCGCGCGACCGGCGGCGAAGTCTTCAACGCCGCCACGCCCGAGGCGCTCCACCGGGTGTTCGCGAGCATTGATGCGATGAAGAAAGTCGTCGTGCTTGAGAAGCAGCCGCAGGTGGCGGACTACTACGATCCCTTCTTCGTGCCCGCCATCGCGCTGCTCGCCCTCAGCGTGCTGACCCTCTTCGGCCTGCGCTTTACGCCGTGGTGAAAGGCCGGCGCGCGGTTCCGCAGGCAGGAGGAAGCTGGGATATTCCTGACCATTCCCATGCGGGGCGGGTGCTGCGACCGGGGACCGGTCGCGCTCCCGCGCAGGAGAGTAGAATTCCGGCTCGCATCCTGTGGCCTCCTGCTGACATTGTTCCCAGCACATTATGGCAAAGCCAAACTATCAGTTCGAGAAACGCCGCAAGGAAATGGACAAAAAAGCCAAGAAGGAGGAGAAGCGCCTGCGCAAACTCGAAGCCGGAAACACTCCCACTACCCCCGACGCTGAGGCCCCGGCCCCGCCGGCGGAACCGGCCTGACGTGCCCGTCACCGGCCCGTGGTGCGAGTGATGCGCACCTCCGGCCGGTAGGTGAGGCGCACGAGCAGGTCGCCCCGCCCGCCGCGTGGCTTGGGCAAACCCTCGCCCGCGAGGCGGACGATTTCACCCCGGCTCACGCCCCTCGGGATCGTCACCCGCAGCAGCGCGCCGGTCGCGCCCCGGAGCATTTCGGGGCCGCCTTGGGCCGCACGCTCAAGCTTGAGCTTCAGGTCGCAACGCAAGTCGGAGCCGCGCACCTTGAAGCGGAAGTCCGGCTTCACCCGCACCTTCACACAGAGAAAGCCGCCGGCAAACGGCGCGTCGCGTGCCACGCGGAAGCGCGTGCCCGGCGCGGTCTCCGGCGGCACAACGAGCGGGTAAGTCTCCGGGCCGGCCGGATTGCCCGGGTCGTTCACCCGGACTTCTAGGCTAACGCCACGCAGCAGGTCCTCGATGCGGAGGTGAACATCCTGGGAAATGTTGCGCTCCACTTTGGCGGTGCGCGCGGCTGTGACGGGCGCGGGGCCGGCGGCGAGGTCCGCATCGTATGCGAGGCGTCGCTCGGGGTCGCTGAGAACTTCGTAAGCGGCGTTAAGAGCCTGCGTGTGCGTGACGGCGGCGGGCGAACTGGGGTTAAGGTCAGGATGGTGTTGCTTGGCGAGGACGCGATAGGCGGTGCGAATCTGTTCGGCGGTGCAGCGGCGGTCCAGCCCGAGGAGGGCGTAGTGGTTCGGGTTCGCTTGCGTGCGCGGCATGGCGGGAGCCTACGGGCGGAAGGTAACGCCGCCCAGCCCCGGCTCGACTTTCAGGGCGGAGTTTCCCGACACTGCGCCCATGAACGTCCGCGCCCCGCGCCCTTTGATTCGCCCGCTGGTCCAGCGGTTGCACGCCTACGTGCCCGGCGAGCAGCCGAAGATTCCCGGCCTCATCAAGCTCAACACGAACGAAAATCCCTACCCGCCCTCGCCCAAAGTCCTTGTGGCGGTGAAGGCCGCCGTGGACGGGCGGCTCCGGCTCTACCCGAACCCGACGGCGGCCGCCCTGCGCGAACGACTCTCGAAGCTGCACGGTTGCGCGCCGGAAAACCTCATCGTCGGCAACGGCTCGGATGAACTGCTCGCGCTGGCAACGCGGACGTTTGTGGAGCCCATGACCGCGTTCATGAGCACGCGGGACAAGGCAGATAAGCCAACCGCGCGCTCACGAGCGCAACCACCGAGCGAGCGGACGGTTCAGTTCTTCAGCCCCAGCTACTCGCTCTACCCGGTCCTGGCCAACATCGCCGGCACGCTGGGCAACGCCGTTCCGCTCAACGCCGACTTCAGCCTGCCCGCGCTCGCCGCGCTGCCGAAGCGCGGCTGGGACTTCAAGGCCGCGCTCTCCTTCATCACCACGCCCAACGCCCCGAGTGGACGCGGCTTCGCCACGGCCGAGCTGGACGCGCTCTGCGCCCGGTCGCGCGGGGTCGTGGTGCTCGACGAGGCTTACGTGGACTTCGCGGGCGAACACGCGATGGCGCTCGCGCTCCAGCACCCGCACGTGCTCGTGGCGCGCACCTTCTCGAAGGCCTACTCGCTGTGCTTCCAGCGCGTCGGCTACTTCGTCGGCCACGCGGACCTCATCGCCGCGCTGGACAAGGTCCGCGACAGTTACAACGTCAACGGCCTCGGCCAGGTCGCCGCGCTCGCGACGCTCACGGACCTGCCTTACTACCGCCGCAACTTCCGTCGCCTCATCGCCACCCGCGAGCTGGTCACTGCCGAGTTGACCGGCCTTGGCTGGGCGGTGCTGCCGAGCCAGACCAACTTCCTCCTCGCCAGGCCGCCGCGTTTCCCCGCCGAGGAATGGCTCGGGAAGTTGCGTGCGAAGAAGCTGCTCGTCCGTTGGTTCCAGTATCCCGAGGTGCGCGACCACCTCCGCATCACCATCGGCACGGCGGCGGAGATGGCGACGTTCGTGCAGACCGCGCGGAAGATTGCGGCGGGGAAATGACCGTGGAGGCGCAACTTGGCACCCACATTCCTGCAGTTGAACCCCCTCTCCCTGCGACGCAGGAGCGGGAAGAGGGCTGGGGGAGAGGGGAGCTTGGATAACCCAGTGGTCACGCCCCTCCTCTCCCCGGCCCTCTCCTCCATCCGATGGAGGAGAGGGAGGAGGCTTCCTCGTTCGGATGGTGCAGGTGGCCAGTTGCGCCCTGACCGTGCCAGGCGCTGGTTTCAGAGTTTGCTCCCGCCGCGCTTCATCCTAGCCTCCGCACCCATATGAACGCGCCCGCCTCGCCCAGTCACACGTGGAAGTTCTTCAGCGCTGGCGGCGTCAGCCAAGTCGCTTTCCGCAGCGGTGCGGACCTCGCCAATCTCGCCCAGCTCGACCTGAAGCTCTGGGTCGCCCTCGCCGTGCCCACGCGCGGCATCGAGTTCGATCCCAAGACGCTCGACCTGATTGACACGGACAAGGACGGCCGCATCCGCCCGCCCGAGCTACTCGCCGCCGTGAAGTGGGCTGAGGCCACGTTCCTGAACCTCGATGACCTGCTCAAGGGCGGCGACCTCGTCCCGCTCGCCGCCATCCGGGACGCGGCAGTCGCCACGACGGCGCGGCGCATCCTGGCGAACCTCGGCAAGGCGGACGCCCCCGCCATCTCCCTCGCCGACGTGGCGGACACCGCGAAGATATTTGCGGCCACGCAACTCAACGGCGACGGCGTCGTGCCCGCCGGCTGCGCCCTGGACGCACCGACGAAGCAGCTCATTGAAGACCTCCTCGCCACCGTCGGCGGCCTGCCCGACCGCAGCGGCCAGCCCGGCGTGAACCAGGCGCAGGCCGACCAGTTCTTCGCCGAGGCGCAGGCATTCGCCGACTGGCACGCGAAAGTCGAGGTGGACGCCACCAGTCTGCTGCCCTTGGGCGATGCGACCGCCGGTGCCGCCGCCGCCATCAAGGCGGTGAAGTCGAAGGTGGACGACTATTTCGCCCGCTGCCGACTCGCGGCCTTCGATTCGCGCGCCGCCGGCCCGCTGAACCGCGCCGAGGCCGAGTTCGTCACGCTTGCCACGCAGGAGTTGACCGTCGGCTCGGCGGACATCGCCCGGCTCCCGCTCGCGCACGTCGAGGCGGGCCGCGCGTTGCCGCTCACCAGTGGCGTGAACCCCGCGTGGCTTGCCGCGCTGGAAAACCTCTGCGCCGCTGCCGTCGGCCCGTTACTCGACTACGGCAAGCACACCCTCAGCGAGGGCGACTGGAGCGCTTTGCAGTCCATGCTCGCGCCCCACAACGCCTGGGTCGCCGCCAAGCCCGCCACCAGCGTGGAGAAGCTCGGCCTCGCCCGCGTGCGCGAACTGCTCGGCGGTGACGCGAAGAGCGTGCTTACCGCGCTCATCGCGCAGGACGCCGCGCTCGCGACGGAGTTCCAGCAACTCGGCGCGGTGGAGCAGCTCATCCGCTTCCAGCGCGACCTCGTGCGGCTGTTGAACAACTCCGTCAGCTTCGCGGAGTTTTACGGCCGCCGCAGTTCCATCTTCCAGGCCGGCACGCTCTTCCTGGATGCCCGCGCCTGCCACCTCTGCATCGAGGTCGTGGACGCCGGTAAACACGCCGCGCTCGCGGGCCTCTCCGGCGCTTGCCTCGCCTACTGCGACGTGACCCGCCCCGGCGGCGCGAAGAAGACCATCCTCGCCGTCTTCACCGACGGGGACTCCGACAACCTCATGGCCGGCCGCAACGGCGTCTTCTATGACCGCGCTGGCCTGGACTGGGACGCCACCATCACGAAGCTCGTCGCCAACCCCATCAGCCTCCGCGAGGCGTTCTGGTCGCCTTACAAGAAATTCGCCCGCCTCGTCGAAGCACAAATCGCCAAGCGTGCCGCCGCCGCCGATGCGGAATCGCAGGCGAAGGTCGGTGCGGCCGCGACGGCCATGGCCCAAGCGGACAAGTCCAAGCCCGCGCCGAAGGAAGCCCCGAAGCAGCTCGACCTCGGGACCATCGCCCTCATCGGCACGGCCATCAGCGGCATCAGCGGCATGATCGGGATGTTCCTCGGCACGTTGCTCGGGCTGGGCGTCTGGATGCCCCTGGGCATCCTCGGCATCGTGCTGCTCATCTCCGGCCCGGCGATGCTGCTGGCCTACCTGAAACTCCGGCAGCGCAACCTCGCGCCCATCCTCGACGCCAACGGCTGGGCTATCAACACGAAGGCCCGGCTGAACGTCCCGTTCGGGGTCGTGCTCACCCACCTCGCCAAACTGCCGGCCAATGCCGAGCGCACGTTCGACGACCCTTACGCGGAAAAGCCCAACCCGTGGAAGGTGCGGCTAACGCTGCTTGCCATCGTCGTCCTCGGCTACTGCTGGTTCCTCGGCAAACTGGATAACTACCTGCCCGAGCCGGTGAAACACCAAACCATCTTCCCGCCCAAGGTTGTTCCTCCGCCCGTTATCCCTACCGGCACGAACGCCGTCCCAGCCGCCGTGACCAACACCCCGGCGGCGAAGTAAGCTCGGTGGCTGGTGCCAGTAGGAAGAGCTGAAGCCGCCGCGCACTACCCGCGCTTCACCCAGTCGAAGAATCCGAGTTGCTCCAAGTCGGCGCGCAGCGTGGCCTGCTGCTCTGCGGTCAGACTCGTGTTCGGCAAGCGCGCGGGGCCGACGTCCACGCCGAGCATCTGCATTGTGGCCTTGGCCGCGCCCATGTAGCCGCGTGACGCGAGCAGCGCGATGAGTTGCACGGACTGAAACTGCGCGTCGCGCGCCGCCGCCAAGTCACCACGCTCGAAGGCCGCGATGACGCGGTGATAGACCGGCGCGGCGAAGTTGTAGCTGCTGCCCACCGCGCCCGTCGCGCCGAGCGCCAGCGCGGCCAGCAGGTATTCGTCACAGCCCCACGGCACACTGAACGCGCCGCCATCGAAGCGCAGCGTCTGTTGGAACATCATCAAGTCGGAGTTCGTGAACTTGATGCCGGCGAGGTTCGGGATGCGGTCGCGCGCCTGCGTGAGGAAGTCCGGCATCGGCAGCGTGAACCCCGTGAGCGCCGGGATGTCGTAGTAGAAGAACGGCAACTCCGGGCAGCCGCTGGCAATCTCCGTGCAACAGTCCACGAGCGACGCGACGGAGCGCGGCTTGAAGTAACTCGGCGCGAGCGCGGCCACGGCGACGGCTCCGAGCTGCTGGGCTTGAGCGGCAAGCGCGCGGGCATCCGTGAGGCAGTTCGTGCCGACGTGGACAATCACCTTCAGCCCCGCGCCGCGCGTGACTTCCAGCCAGCGCACGGCCAGCGCGCGGCGTTCCTCCAGCGTGAGCGAGTGGCTCTCGCCCGTGCTGCCGCAGATGAAGGCGAACTGCACGCCACTGGCGGCGAGGTGGGCGGCTTGGGCTTCGACAACGGCGAGGTTCAGCGAACCGTCCGCGTGGAAGGGCGAGTGCGTGGCGGCGACAAGGCCGGTGAGGGGATAGGTTTTCATGGGTTTGGAAAACTGCATTTAGCCACGAAAGGGCGCAGAGCGCGCAAAGGGGAAGTCAAAGTAGGGCGCTGGCCTTTCAAGCGCCTCGGCCTTTGTGTTCTCTGTGCCCTTTCGTGGCAATTCATGTGGCCGGAGATTCAGCCTGCTCCAGCCGTTGCCAGCAATACCAGAGGCAGCGCGGCAGGTGGAACGGGCCTTTGTAGAGCGTGCCCTTGGCGCGCGAGGAGAGGCGACCATCGCGGTGCAGGTAGCCGAACCATTCGCCGTGCTCGGGGTCGGGGAAGTGTTTAAAACTCCAGTCGTGGACCTGCTCGTGCATCGCGGCGTAGCGCGGTTCGCCAGTGAGTTGCCACGCCAGCAACGTCGCGATGATCGCTTCGTTGTGTGGCCACCAGAACTTCATGTCGTGCCAGTATTCCTGCACCGGCTTGGCGAGAAGGTCCGTGAAGTAGAGCAATCCGCCATGCTCCGCGTCCCAGCCGCGCGCCCACATCCAGTCGAGGATGGTCGCACCAAGCTGGATCAGCTTCTTGTCCCCGCGCAACTCGCCTTCGTGCATCACGAACCACGCGCACTCGAGGGCGTGGCCGGGGTTCAGCGTGCGCCCGTCGTGATGGTCCATCACGCTGCCGTCCGGCGCGACCACTTCGAGCAGTGCGCAATGCTCGGGTTTCAGGAAGTTCCGCTCGATCTCCGCGATGCTCGCGTCAATCCACTCCGTGCAAGTGCGCCCGCTCACGGTCAGATCGCCCAGATTTGCGCGCAGCTCCTGCGCCGTGGCGATGCCGATCATGTGCGGACCGATGCCCTTCATCGGGCGCGTCGCCTCGAACTTCGGCGGCATCACCCCGGGCGTAAAGCTGTGGTGCAGGTAAGTGGCGAAAAGTTTCACCGCGTCCTCGGCGGCGCGGGCCTCGCCGGTGGCCTTGGCGTAAGCCGCGTTGGCAATCGCGGCGAAGGACTCGCTGTAAACGTAGCGCCGCATCCGCAGCGGACGCCCCTCGCGCGTGACGGTGAAGAACATCTTCCCATCCGGCGCGTGGCAATGCCGGCGGCTGAACTCAATGCAACTCCGCGCGGCGGCGAGGTAGTTGGCCCGGCTGGTAGGGCGAGACTCCGTCGAGCCCCATTTGCCGCCGCAGGAGGCGCGAGCGAAGCGGGCTTCTTGGCTGGGCGTGTCGCTCCCCGAGATGCTCGCTACGCTCGCCTCGCTGCGCTCGCGATGGGGCTCGACGGCGTCTCGCCCTACCGGGGTCGTGTTCGCCAGCGTCGCGAACATCCACGCGGCGCGGCCCTGGAACCACACGCTCTTGTCCGTGTCCACGATGCTGCCGTCGCGGTCGAGGCAGGTGAAGAGGCCGCCGTGCTCGCGGTCCAGTCCGTGACGCAGCCAGAACGGCATCACATCGTTGAGCAATGTGTCGCGGTAGAGCGCGCAGAGCTGCTGGCGAGAAGCAGCGGAGGTGAGATCAGTCGTCATTGCCCGGCGAGCAGTTCCTTGAGCTTCGGCTCCATCGCATCGGCCCAGAGGCTGTAGCCCTTCGCGCTGAGGTGGAGCAAGTCCGGTGCAACATCTTTGGTCAACACGCCGTCGGCGACGAGCAGCTTCGCGTTCACGTTCAGGAAGTGAACGCGCTGGCCGTCGGCGAGCGCGGGGAGCAGTGCGTTGACGGCTTCGCACTTGCGACGCATGGGGTCGGCGGCGGGCCCGCGCGGGAGGATGCCGAGCAAGAGCACCTTCGTGCGCGGGCATTTCTCAGCGAGCGCGTCGAGGATGGCGCGGATGCCGGCGGCGATTTGCTCCGGCGTGAAGTCACCGTGGCGCGCGTTGTTCGTGCCAATGAGCAGCACGATGGGTTTGGGCGAAAGGCCGTCGAACTCGCCGTCCCGCAAGCGCCAGAGCACATGCTGCGTGGAGTCGCCGAGGAAGGCGAGTTCGATGCCGTCAGCTTTCGTCTCCGCGAGTTTCGCCGCGTGACGCGCGGGCCACCAGCCGAACTTCCCGGTCGTCTCCGTGCGGCCCTCGGGCAAGGCGGCGAGGTTCGTTCCGCCGGAGAGCCACGCGAGGTCGAAGCGCGCGAAGACGAGGCGGTTCGCATCATCCGTCTCGTAGAGGCAGCCGATGGTGCCGTCAGCGAAACGCGTGAGCACGCTGTAGGCGAAGCTGCCGGGGAGGAGCACACGCTTCACGGGCCAGGTCTTGCCTTCGTCGTAGCTGATGCGGACGACGCCGTTCTCGCGCTTCGTGCTGTCGGGGCCGCTGTAGAGCAGGCGGCTCTGCTCGGTGGGCGTGGTGAACGAGTAGCGGAACACGCTCGCCATGCAGCCGGGGTCGGTGAGCGACGGGTCTTCAGTGATGGCCGACCAAGTCGCGCCGCCGTCCTTGCTCGTCGCGATTTTGCGGAGCGCCTTGCCGCCCCACTTGCGGCTGTTGAGCATCACTGAGCCGTCGTTCAGCTCGACCATTTGCACTTCGTTGAGGAGGCTGATTTGTCCGCCCTTGCCGTTGGGAACGAGCGCGCCGGGCGCGGGCGAGCCGAGTTGCCACGTCGCACCCTTGTCATCGCTGAACGCGGCGGAGACTTCCCACACAGCGAACGGGCCTTCGTTGAACGGCATGATTAACCGGCCTGCGTGCGGCCCGCGCGTGAGCTGGATGCCGAGGCCGGGGCCGACGGCCGTGATGGTGACGCGCTCGGGGCGCTTCGTGGTGCGGGTCACGTCGAGCGGCGGGGACCACGTCGCGCCGTCGTCGTCGGAGTGGATGAGGAAGTTGCGGACGATGGCGGGACCGTCGTGGCCGGGTTTGATTTTGCCATCGCGCTCGCTGAGGCCGGCGGGGCAGCTCTGATACATGAGGAAGACGCGGCCTGATTGGCGTTCCTCGACGGCGGTGGGGTTGTTGAGCGTGTTCGCGCCGTCGTCGGCGACGAGCTGCAGCGCGCCCCAAGTGCGCCCGCCGTCGCGGCTGCGCTTGAGGATGAGCTTGTTGTTCGCCTGGTCCGCGTGCGCCGCGCGGCCTTCGGCGAAGGCGAGCACCGTGCCGGCCTTCGTGACGAGCACGGCCGGGATGCGGATGGATTTGTAGCCGTCCTTGCCCGCGACGAAGACATCGGAGAACTGCGGTTCAGCGGCGCCGAGTGAGGCGCAAAGAACGCACAGGGCAGCAGCGCGGCGGAGCAGCAACCAAGCTTTTAGCCACAGATGAAACACAGATGAAACACAGATTGAAAACGGCTGTGGATTGCCGAGAGCAGCAGGGGCGGCCGGAAAATTCCAAGCTCCGTCCGCTGACTTTGGCTTATCTGTGTTCAATCTGTGTTTCATCTGTGGCTAAAAATCTGCGCTAGTCGTGACCATGGTGAGAGGGAGCACGAAGTTGTCTCACGGGAAGGGAGTGAAGCGGAATTCTGGACTGACTCCAAGCGGCTTGCGCCTTCATTTGGAAACCACGCTGAACCGACCGTCGGCCGGATTGATGACGAACTTCCGGCCGGGAGGCGGAAATTGAATGAGCTCCAAGAACCGGGCCTCCTGAAGTTCAGCCACGGACTTGGGGTAGCGCTTATGCTGTTTGTGAAACTCACCGACCGCACCCTGCACCATCTGCACAAGCGCCTGCTCGGATTCAGCGGCGAGGGGCGGACCGTCGGAGGCAGGCACGGCGATGACCGACGTGAGCGGTGCGGGCAATTCGGCGGCGCGCTTGCGGCAGCCGATTTCCAGCGCGCACAACGCGAGCGCCAGCAGGCCAACGGTGAACCGGAAATTACTCACAAGTCGCGGTTGCAGGTGTAGTTATTCGTCGCGTTGACGCCGACGGTGACACGGATGAACTCGGCGTGGCCGTCGGCGAAGGTGACGTTGAAGCGGTTGTCGGTCGGCTTGGTGTGCCAGTAGAATTCCGCGGTCGCGTTGCGGTAGAGGATGGGCCAGATGGGATACCACACGCCGGCGTCGCCGCTGATGAGCATCCGCACCGGGCTGACCATTTCCGATGTGCGGACGGAGTTGGCCTGCGCGTCCTTGGTGATGAAGTTGACGGCGGCGCTCACCGCCGACCCGGCGTTGATCGAGTAGGAGGAGCCGAACGCGGTGTAATTGGCGACGATGGCCGTGCTGTTCGGCTGGTCGCGGTCATTCGGGCACAGCGCGACCTGCATCTCCGAGGCGGCGGTGAACGTCCCGACGGAGCGGTTCACGTAGCGGCGGTCCGCGCCGATGGGAGCGTAACCCCCGGTGCCGGCTTTCCCATACCAAGCAAACTGAGTGTTCTGGAGGACGCCGAGCGAATTCAACAGCCGCGTCGGCGGGAACAAGTCATCGTGGTCATCCACGTAAAGGCGGGTGGCGAGGCCGAACTGTTTCATGTTGCTCAGACACTTCGTCGGCGTCGCCTTCTGCTTGGCTTTGCCCAATGCCGGCAGGAGCATCCCCGCCAGAATCGCGATGATGGCGATGACGACAAGGAGTTCGATGAGGGTGAAGCCGTGCCCGTGCCGCGAACGGGGACGGAATGTGTTTCGCATCGAAGTCACCCTAGCGGAGGCCTCCGTCGGGGTCAGCACAAGTGGCCTGTATTAATCTAAGCCAAGCGGCGCAGCGTCCCGCCCGGTGTGAAGTCCGGCATCAACCGCACCGCGCGCGAACGCCCGGCCCCACTGTCAGCCAGAGCGAGGACCAACCGCGACAGCTTCCGGGCGAACAGTTCCGAGCTTCGCGTGTAGCGCGCCACCTCCGGCACCAGATGGCTCAGGAACGGGTCGTCGTCGCGCGAGATGAGGCTCACCTCCGCCGGGATGCGCACGCCGCGCCGGCCCAGATGACCCGCCACGGTGATGACATGAGCTGGCTTGGCAATGAGCAGGCCGTCCACACGCTCCGCGCCGGTCAAGGCCGCGTCCACCGCCGCGCAAATGCCCGCCACACTGCCGTCGTGGTGAATCACCCGCGTGCGCAACTTCGGCCCGGCCAGACGCCGGCCCGCCTCGGTGAAGCCTCGCTCCGTTTCCCAGTTTCCGGCCTGCTCGCTGCGCGGCATGAGCAGCACCAACTGCCGGCAACCGTGGGCCGCGAATATCCCCACGGCATGGCGTCCGACCGCCGCATAGTCCACATCAATAGCCGACAGTGTAATGCGGGGATGCACCGAGCCGCTGACCACACAGGGCAGGCCTTGAGCAGCGAACCACTGTTGCATCGCGGGAGTCGAGAGATAGAGCACCCATGCGACAGGGCGCAACTCATCCGCCAGCGCCCGGAGCGCGGCCTCCGGGTGCGCGGAGTAGCACGTCAGGTTCGTGTGTATCTCCAGCGGATGCGCGTCCGCCGCGAGTTTCTCCCGGAGCGCGTCCACCCAGAACATCTCCGGCGCAGGCATGGCGTGAGCCGGCACGGGCGAGAGCAGCACCACGCGCGGCGTGGGAGCCGGGCGGCGCGGCTTACCACTTGAAACAATTTCCCGGCGGCTGCCCTGCCGCGCCCGGACCATGCCCTCGCGTGTGAGTTGCTTCAGTGCCGTCCGCAGCGTCACGCGGCTGACCTGGAGCCGCTCGCACAACTCGAGTTCACCCGGCAACTGGCCAGTCCACTCGCCTGCAGCGATGCCCCCGCGCAACGCTGCTGCCGTCTGGACGACGAGCGAGGTGCGTTGTGGCAGGTGAGGCATGGTAGCGGTTTGTGGTCGGAATTGTTTCAGTAGTCCGAGATGGCACCGTCCTTGAGCCGGCCGCGTGTGGGCCACTCGGGCTTGGACGGTTGCTTGGAAAGCTCGTCGAGGCGCGCTTCATTCACCTCGCAGCCCAGGCCCGGCGTGGTCGGGAGCGAGGCGTAACCATCCTTGTCCACTTCCCATGATTTTCGGATCAAGTCCTTCGGCGTGATGCTCGGGTAGTATTCCTGAATCAGAAAGAGCGGCACCGACGCTGAGACGTGCAGGTTCGCGCACATGCCGAGGTCACTCGTGACGGAATGCGGAGCCAGCGCGGACTGATACACTTCGCCCAGCGTCGCGATCTTCAGCATTTGCGAAATGCCACCCGTGTGCGCAAGGTCCACCTGCACGAACTCCGCGATCCGCTCCTGAAGGTAGGGGATGATGTCCCAGATCGTCCGCGCCTGCTCCCCGACGGCCAGCGGGATTTTGACGTGCTGCTTGATACGCTTGAAGACCTCGATGTTCCCCGGCACGGCGGGCTCCTCGATGTAAGTCACGTCATACGACTGGATCGCGCTGGCGAGCTGGATGAGGAACGGCGGCGGCAACGCGCAGTGCGCGTCGAACATCACCATGCCGTCGGGGCCAACTTGCTTGCGGGCGCGCGCGATGTTCTGAACGTGTCGCTCCATGTCGCCAGGCGTGCCAGAGAATTGCTCCGGCCCCGCGCCCACCTTCGTCGCCGTGGCGGATGGATAGACGCGGACCTTGTCGCGCGTCGGCCCGCCGAGCAGCCGATAGACGGGCACGCCCCAGAGTTTCCCGGCGATGTCCCACAGCGCCATGTCAATGCCCGCCAGCGTGTGCGTCATGAACGGCCCGCCGCGCATGTCGCGATGGGACCGGTAAATCTTCTGCCAGAGATACTCGATGCGCGTGGGGTTCTCGCCGTCGAGCAGCTCGAAGAGCGACTTGGCTAGCAGCACGGCCACGTAAGGTTCCAACTGGTCAATCTCGCCCCAGCCGGTGACGCCGTGGTTCGTTTCCAATTTGAGATACACCTTCCGCTGCATCGGCGTGGCGGTGAGCTTCGTGATGCGGATGGAACTGGTGCGGTCCGCGACACTGGCTCCCGGGGCGGCGGCAGACAGCGCTTGCGGCAAGGCCGCGCCCGCCGCGACGAGCGGACCGAGCGAGGCAAGTAAGTTGCGCCGCGACACGAGTGCCGGCGATTTGGAATCGCCGTTGGTGACTGACGGTGACGCGAGCGCGTTCGGATTGGCGGGAGATTTAGACGGCGGTTGCAAACCGCCGGCACGGACGCAGGCGTTGGATGGTTCAAATGAGGTCATGCGCAAGGGTGCTTCGCCAACGGCTCCGGCGTCCAGCGCGGCGTGCGTGCAATGCAGTAGGGCGTGGTGTCCTCACCGCGCCGCCGAGCGTTCGTGGCAGGTGACGCATCAAAGCCAAGCCATCGAACGATGATCGCGCTGTGGAGTGCGGTGACTGGTCACCGCTTTCCCGAGGCGACTTGTCGCCGTCGTGGAGGCAGAAGCGGGGGCTGCCAGCTCGGGCTGGCGCTGGCGCGAGCACGACTGGGCCGTTGCGCAACGTCCAGCTACGGACCACGACGGCGACGAGTCGCCTCGCGAAAGCGGCGAGAACTCGCCGCAGTCCACAGCCGGGGCGCCCCGTGTTTTCATGCGTCAGCCTTGGCTCTCGCAGCCCGGGGTGGCCGACGGCGGGGTGAGGACACCCCGCCCTACCTGCCCCGGACCCCCCGCCAGATGACAAACCAGATGACCTGCGAAAACTGAAACGCTACGTTGCGCACATGAACACTGTCGCAACAACGCTCCCGCGCCGGCGCTTTCTGCAAACCGGTTTCACCCTCACTGCCACCGGCCTGCTCGTGCCGCGCCGCCTGCTCGCCGCGCCGCCCACGAACGACCCCGCTGCCAAGCTCGGCTTCGCGTGGACGGCCAAGCTCCGCTGGGACCAGGTGCTCGACCTCACCTCTGTCGCGGGCGCGGGCGAGTTTTGGGACACACGGCTCGACGCTGCGCAGGCAACACTCGCGGCCAAAGGCGGAGGCGTGGTGTTCTTCCCGCCGGGCACCTATCGCTTCAAGGACGACATCAAGCTGCGCTCCGGCATTGTCCTGCGCGGCGCGGAGCCGGTGGGCGCGACCTCGGCGCGGGACGAGATGTTTTCGCCGCCGAGCAAAATCCTTTTTCCACGCTACACCCCGAGCTTCACCGGCAGCGGCACGCCGAAGGAAACGGCCTTCAAGGGCATCGTCCTCACCGAGCCGGCGACGGCGGCGGACTGCGGCGTCGTGTATCTCGACTTGGACAACGGCCACATCAACCTGCCCGAGACCGAGGAGCACCAGTGTGGCGCGCGGCGGCTCGTCCTCGGCTGCGTCGTGCGCAACGCCGCCGGCATCATGGCCGAGGTGCCCAGCGCGAAGGACAACCAACCCGGCTGGCTGCGCTTCACGCACAAGTTCCGCTCCGCCATCCGCGTCCACGCCAGCGAGCACGGCCTCATCGCGAACTGCCGCATTCCCAAGAGCGGCGAGGCGAATTTCGTGATGAAGGATTTCCCGCTCGAAGACCGCGCGAAGAAGCTCGTGCCCTTCGACGTGCTGTTCGACTACGACAACCGGCCCGGCATCTACCTCAACCACCACTGCGTCGGCGGCGCGGGCGGCAGCGGAAACGACGGCACGCCCGAGACGCACCCGTGGGGCTTCCGTTAGGGTCTCGCGTGCGTGGACAACTACGTCTTCGCCACCGGCCGCTGCGCCATCGGCTTCTGCGGCGACGGCGTGGTCTGCTCGCGGAACACGATTCGCTTCACCAAGGACGTGCCGCGCCCGACCGTCACCGGCACCAAGGCCAGCTACGGTTCCGCCACCAACGACAACCGCGCGATGGAGCTGCGCGGCTGGCGCTGGGTCGTCGAGAACAACGACTACGAGGTCTTCAGCAACGTTTGCTCCGACGGCAAGTATCGCATCAACGACGGCGAAGGCCTGATGCACGAGGACCATTGCAACTCGACCATTGTGGACAGCCGGCTCGTCGGGAACCGCGGCAACAGCTACCTCTCGCTCTTCCACTGCGGCGCGATTGACGGCCTGCACGTTGAGGGCAACGACATCACCAGCGACCACATCTCCGCCATCTACGTCTGCGCCGCGCGGCACAAACAGCCCGGCGACTTCCCCATCCGCCGCGTGACCATCGTGAAGAACACCACGCGCGGCAACGGCATCCGCATCCAAGGCTGGCCATCGGAGCAGGTCGTGGTGAAGGACAACCAACACATCGGCGACCAGCCCGCCGCGCTGCTCAACGACTGCCCCAGCGCCGAGTTGGCGAACAACACGAACTACGAGGTGAAGCAGTCACCGGTGAAGAAGTAGGCCGCAGCCCGTGCCGGCGCACTTCCAGTCGCCGCCCGCAGCGGGCAGCAGTCCGACACCGCCTCGTGTGTCCCACGCGCTCGGCGGCGGCTGGAAGCCGCCGGCACGTTCACACCGCCGCCCGCCACACCTGCGGCGTCCACGAGCCGGTCTGCCAGCCGTCGCGCGTCTCGAACTCCCGCACCGTCAGCGCGTCGCCGCGCACCTCGACGTGGAAGAACGCCTGCGCCGGGCCGCTGAAGTGTGAGGAGTTGTCCACGTTGAAGACCGCGACACCGTCGGCTGCCTTCGTCGAGGTGCCGTCCCAGCGAAACACGCTCCGCACGTGCGTGTGGCCGTAGAAGATGGCCGTGCGCCGGCCCTTGATGGCCGCGTAGAACGCCGCCACGTCCGCCGGGTCCCACTCCCATTTCGTGTAGTCGGTGTCCGGCTTGGCGACGGTGTAGCGCGCCATGTCCACGTGGTGCATGAGCACGAGCGGCTGGTCCTTCGGCGTGTTGGCGAGGTCTTCGAGCAGGAACGCCAGGCTGTCCATCGCGGCGTAACGGCGCTTGCGCTCCACGCTGCGGTCCGTGCCGACGATGAGGCCGAGCGAGGCGAAGTGGACGCCGCCCCATTCCCACGACGCGTGCAGGCCGTTCTTGCTGATCGCCTTCAAGTTCTTCCGCGCCCGTTGCCGCGTCGCCATCTGCTCGATCGCGTGGCCGGTGCCCTGCGGCGCGTCGTGGTTGCCGGCGATCTCGACCACGGGAAATTTCAGCCGTCCCTCGGTCCCGGTCAGGCCGAACTGCGCGACGAAGGCCGCCCACTCGGTGCGTTGCATCGCGAGCTGCGGCGCGCCGTTCTTGTCGCCGGTGTCAATGACGTCACCGACGTGCAGCACGCCGGCCGGTGCCGGGACTTTTCCGCCGCCCACGGCCTCGGAAAACTCGGTGCCAGGCAGGCGGTTCAAGGTGTCCACCAGCCGCGACGTGTAGCTGGCGGAGTTCGCGTCCAGCATCTCCGGCTGCGCCTTCTCGGCGAGGAAGTGCGTGTCGCCGATGACGAAGAAGCTGGTGAGCGGCGGGGTCGCGCCGCGGGCGGGCGAGGTCAGACACGCACCCGCCAGCGCCGCGGCGCTGTGGGTGAGGAAGTGGCGGCGATTCAAAGGGGTGAGTGGCTTCATGGCGAAATGGCGATGTTGTGTGGCGAAGCATTACCCCAGGCGGGCGCGATGGTCGAGGGCGATGCTCAGGCAAGCACTTCGCGGATCACATGGCCTTCCACATTCGTCAGTCGCCGTTGCACGCCGTTGTGCTCGAAGGTGAGGCGCTCGTGGTCGAGGCCAAGGAGGTGGAGGATGGTGGCGTTGAAGTCGTAGAGCGGGTGGATGTCCTGCACCGCGCGTTGGCCGAGGTCGTCGGTCACGCCGTGGCTGACGCCGGGCTTCACGCCCGCGCCGGTGAGCCAGCAGGTGAAGCCGTCGGGGTTGTGGTCCCGGCCTTGCGCGCCCTTTTGGAAGAATGGCATCCGGCCAAACTCGGTGCACCAAACGACGAGCGTGTCCTCCAGCAAGCCGCGTTGCCGTAGGTCGCGGATGAGCGCGGCGGCGGGTTGGTCCAGGATGGCGGCGTGGACATCGTATTGCTCCTTCAAGGCGCTGTGGCCGTCCCAGTTCAACTTGCCGCCGCTGGCGTAAGCGCCGTTGAAGAGCTGGACGAAGCGGACGCCGCGCTCGATGAGCCGGCGGGCGAGGATGCAGTTCTTGGCGAACGCGGCTTTGTCGGGGTTCGTGGGATCGTCCGCGCCGTAGAGTTTCAGGAGGTGCGCCGGTTCGGTGCTGAGGTCGGAGATTTCGGGGACGGAGAGCTGCATCCGGGCGGCGAGTTCGTAGCTGGCGATGCGCGCGGCGAGTTTCGAGTCACCGGCGTTTTGCTCCAAGTGCCGGGCGTTCATGCGCTGGAGGAGCGACCGCGCAGCTTGGTCGGCGGCGGGGGAAACGCCGGGCGCGGTGAGGTGACGCACGGGTTCCTTGGAGCTGAGGGTCGTGCCCTGAAACGCGGCGGGCAGGAAACCGGGGCCCCAGTTGTTCGAGCCGTTCTGCGGCACGCCGCGCGGGTCGGGGATGGCGACGTAGGCGGGCAGGTCTTGGTTCTCGCTGCCCAGCGCGTAGCTCACCCAGGAGCCGAGGCTGGGAAAGCCATCGAGCGCGAAGCCGGTGGAGAGGAAGTTCTCGGCGGGGCCGTGCGTGTTGGTGGTGCTGGTGAGCGAGTGGACGAAGGCGATGTCGTCGGTGAGTCCGGCTAGATGGGGGAGGAGGTCGGAGACCCACTTGCCAGTCTGGCCGCGCTGGCGGAAGGCGTATTGCGGTCGCGCGAGATTTCCCGCCGGACCTTGGAACGTGACGGCTGGCCCGCCGGGCAGCGGCTGGTTGTCCCACTTGATTAACTCGGGTTTATAATCCCACGTCTCGAGCTGGCTCACCGCGCCGGCGCAGAAGATGACGATGACGTTCTTCGCGGCGGCCGGGGCGTGCGGGGCACGTGAGGCATAGGGGCGCGCGGGGTGGATGAGCGGCCCGGGCGCGGCGAGCAGGCGGTCGTGCCCAAGCAGTTGCGTCAGTGCGATGGAGCCGAGCGCGGTGGCGGAGTGGCCGAGGAAACGGCGGCGGGCGAGTAGCTGGCGGCCTGGAAGCGAAAGGCGTTCAGGGGTGGCGGTCATGAGCGGGAGCTTGGCAGATTCCTGGCCACAAGGCGCGGCGTTTTTACGCAATGGTTTGGAACGCAGCCGCCCGCGCTACCAAGGCCGGTCACAGGCTGCGGCTACCGGGGCGAGACGCGCCGGCCCTCCGCGCTGGCACGATACATCGCGTCCATCAGTTCCAGCGTGGCGAGGGCGGAGGCGGGGGTGTTGCGGCATTCCGTGCGCTCGCCGCGCGTGACCGCAATCCAATCGCGAATCAACTCGCGGCTGCGGCAGCCGCTGTAGCCGGGCGTGTTGTCTGGCGGCAGTGCGAAGGTTTCCTCCATCGCGTGGAATTGCGGCTGCGGGCCGTGAATCTCCAGCACGCCACTGGTGCCCGCGCGGTTCGGGTCCCAATGCACCCAGCGCCATTCGCTCGCCCAGCGCGGCAGCGGCGTTCACACGGCAGGGCTTTTCGGAGAGCACCTGCTTGCCGGCGGCGGCGAGCTGTTCCAGCGCGGCGGGAGTGCGGTCGTTCGGCAGGCAGATGACCGCGCCCTCGAAGAGGTGCGCGCCTCGGGCCAGCAGCTCCGCAACGCCGTGCAAGCGCGGCACGGTGGCGAGTTGTTCTTCCAAGCTCGCGAGCGGGCCGGGGAACTCCGGCACGATGGCCGTGATGACGACTTCCCCCGCGAGATGCAGCAGCGACTCGCGCCACGCCGCGCCGTGGGGATGGTCAACGCCGATGAACGCGACGCGGAAGGGCTGGCTCATGCGGGCAAGGTTCAAGGTTCAAGGTTTCGGGTTCAAGGTTCAAAGCGGGCCGCAATCAGGACGAGCACGGGTGAAGAAGGAATTTTGCCACAAGAGGGCACCGAGGGCACAAAGCGAGGCGGGGAACTTAATAAGGAGAGCAGGAGGGCAGAAGCAAACCCGGCGAGGCAATTCCTCCTGCCTTCCTGCTCTCCTTATAAAAATCGTGCTCTCCTGAAAACGAAGCGCTCTTCCGCATCGCCCGGAAGGGCTGGTTTCGGCCTGCGCCAATTGATCAAGTCGGGCTAGGCCTCAAAGGACTTTCCACAGCCACAGCTTTGCTTGGCGTTGGGATTGGAAATCTTAAACCCACCCCCGGTCAGCTCGTCCTTGTAGTCAATGACGCAGCCGCGCAGGAGGTCGGCGCTGATGGCGTCGGTGAGCACGCCCACGCCGTGGAACTCGTCTGCCACGTCGCCGTCGCGCTGCTCATCGAAGACCATGCCGTATTGCATCCCCGAGCAGCCGCCCTTCTCGACATATACGCGGAGGCGTTTTCCGGCGCTGTCCTTTTCGTTCGCGAGCATGATCCGCACCTGCTCGGCAGCGCTGGGTGTGAGGCTGAGGACGGATTCGGTGGCGGTGGCGGTGCTCATCTGAGTTGTGGGGCAAGCTTAGGAGTGACGTGAACGAGAGTCAAACGGAGGCACGGTTTTGTTTTGGCCCGCGAATCACGCGAATCCACGCAAATGGAAGGTGCTCTTCCTCATTCGCGCGGATTTGCGTGATTCGCGGGCAGTCAACGCAATGCGCCCTCCATCTGGCCGCGCGTGACGCCGAGTTGGTGGTGCAATTTCAACTCGCGCCAGAGCTGCTCGCCGGTGAGTTCGCCACGCAGCAGGGCACGGTAGCGCGCGATGGTGGTGGCGACCTCTTCGGGCGACTCGTTCACGAACTCAATGCGGAAACGCCGCACGCCCAGAGACTGCAACCGCCCCACGAACTCCGCGCCGGTCTGCGCGCGGGCGTTGAAGACGGTGTTGCGACAGCCGGCGTCGGCCTTGAGTGGGTGCTCCTGACCGACGCGGTCGCGGATTCGGACATCGTGATGGTCGCAAGGACGGCCGCAGTCGCGGTAGTCCTTGCCCTTGGAGAGGAAGGCGCAGAAGACGCAGTGCTCCATGTGAAACATGGGCATGTGCTGATGAATGGTGACCTCGAACCACGCGGGCGACGCGCCACGCAGCAGCGCTTCAAGCTGCGTGATGTTCAGGTCGTAGCTTGCCGTGAGCCGCTCGAGGCCGAAGCGCGACATGAAGTGCTCGGCGGTGAGCGGGTTGGCAACGTTAAGCGAGAAGTCGCCGACGCGGCGGCAGTCGGCGAAGAAGTTCAGGTGGTCGTAGTTGCGGACAAGATAGCCGTCGGCGTTGCAGGAGCGGACTTGCTTGAGAATCCATTCCTCACCAGACTTCGTGATGCGCGGGGGAGCCACGAAGATTGCGGATTGGCGATGGGCGATTGGCGATTGGCAGCCGCGCGCGGTGTGGAAGATCGTGACGGCTTCGCGGTAGCGCTTCGGGTCTTCGAACTCGCAGTAGAGGGTGGTGACGCCGCAGCGCAGGGCGGCTTCGAGCTGCGGCAGGGTGCGGACAAGGACGAGGAGTTCCGAGTTCTGAGTTCCGGGTTCTGAGTCGGGCGACGGCGTTCGCAGCCCCAACTCAGCACTCAAAACTCGAAACTCAGAACTGCTCGTTGCCCACCGTTTCGGCAGCGCGCGCTGGCGTTCGAGCTCGGCGGCGACTGCGCGGCGGAGGCGGTTCAGTTCGCTGACGGGGAGGATGACGGCGCCTGCGAGGGGGTTGCGCAGTTCGCCGAGCTTGAAGGGCGTGCCGCCGAGGCGGCCAAGTTGTTCGGTGAGGCGTTCGGTGGTGAGCGGCTGCTTCTCGGCGACGGAGAGCGGCGCGGTGGACTGGGCTTGGGCGACATGGCCCTGCTCATCGCGGGCGAGGAGCGTGAGCGGCGCCCCGGCGTGGCCGTGGACCTCGAGGTCCACGGGGCGCTGGAAACGCGCGGCCTCGCCAGCAAAGGTGGCGCGGACGCGCTTCTCCAGTTCCGCGTCGCTGGTCTTCCACAATTTGTCGCCGCCATGGACACGGTCGAACTTCACTGCGCCGGGCATGAAGGTCAGCACCGCGTCGGAAGTGGGCGCGGCGGATTGCGAATTGCGAATCTCAAAGACGCGGCCGCCTTCCTCATCGTCGCCGCCGTGGCCGGGATCGAAGACGATGCCATCGCCGGCCTTGAGGGAGCCGCCGAGGCGGACGTGGACGCGGTCGGCGGTGACGCGCGTGACTTCGCCGACGAACGCGCCGCGCTTCTTGCCGAAGCGGGCGTGGACGAGGCGTTGGTTGTCGCTCCCCTCGAACCAGCCGGTGGAGAGGCCGCGGCTGAAAGCCATTTCCATCTCGTAGCGTGAACTGGGAGCGGGGGCGGAATCGCGAACGGCGAATTCCGAATGGGGAATCGGTGCGCTGGTGACCGCCGGTGAACTTCGCAACTCGCAATTCGCAATTCGCAATTCCTCCAAGGCTTGGCGGTAAATCCTCGTGATGCTCGCCACGTATTCCGGCGACTTGAGTCGGCCTTCAATCTTGAGCGAGGCGACGCCGGCGCGGACGAGGTCGGGCAGGACTTCGAGGCCGGCCAGGTCTTGCGGGGAGAGGAGATAGTTGCGCCCGCCCAGTTCGACCTTGCGGCCATCGGAGATGAGTTCGTAAGGCATCCGACAGGCTTGGGCGCACTCGCCGCGATTGGCGCTGCGTCCGCCGAGGGCTTCGCTGGTGAGGCACTGGCCGGAGTAGGCCACGCAGAGCGCGCCGTGGACGAACACCTCGATGGGGAATGGGGAATGGGGAATGGGGAATTGCGAATCGGCGGCGGGAACGGCCCCGGCGCTGGTATTCGCAATTCGCAATTCGCAATTCGCAATTTCCGAGATTTCCTTGATGGAGCACTCCCTTGCCAGCACCACGAGGTTGCACCCCAACTCGCGCGCGAAGGCCACGCCCGCCGCGCTCGTGATGGTCATCTGCGTGCTGGCGTGGATGGGGAAGTCCGGCGAGAGGCGGCGGATGAGGCGCGCGATGCCGACGTCCTGCACGATGGCGGCGTCCACCCCGGCGGCGATGATGCTGCGCAGGTAGTTGGCGGCGTCGGCCAGTTCGTCGGCGAAGACCAGCGTGTTGAAGGTCACGTAGCCCTTCACACCGCGCCGGTGGAGGAACTCCATGAGCGCGGGGAGGTCGGCCTCGGTGAAGTTCTGCGCGCGCATCCGGGCATTGAAGCGGTCGAGACCGAAGTAAATCGCGTCCGCGCCGTTCTCGACGGCGGCCTTGGCGCATTCCCAGTCGCCGGCAGGAGCGAGGAGTTCGGGCAACGTCAGCGCCGCGTCCGTGGGGACGGGCGGTTCGGAATCAGGAACTGACAACTGCGTGGTGGACATGGGAAGCCGACGACGGGGGCAAGCTACGGCGCAGCCCCGGCAGCGTCTAGCCCCGTCACTCCGGGCATTTCCCTGCGGCCTTCCCCGGATGACTGGAGGGCTTGTCAGCCGGGGCCGGTCTGCTAACTTGTGACCGTGCGCCGCTTCTTTTCACCGCTCTGCGTGAGGCTCTACGCGTTCCTCGCGTTGTTCCTCGTCGTGTTCTACGCGTGGCCGCACGCGCTGCGCAGCGAGTGGAACCGCGCGCGAGTTTACCGGCAGCTGCTTAGCGGCAACGACAAGGAGCGCATCGCCGCCGCTGAGAAACTCGTGGCTTACGGCGGGCGCGAGCAACTCCTCCAGGCGCTGCAATCCGACTCTCCCTCCGTCCGCACCGTGGCCATCAGCGCGCTCTTCGACCTCTGGGTGGCGGAGGAAGGCGAGGAGGCCGCGTTCCTCCTGCAAGTGGCGGGCAATTCCATTGAGCAGAAAAACATCAAGGGCGCGCTCAACCACCTCACCCGGCTCACGCGCACGCATCCGTTCTTCGCCGAGGGCTGGAACCGCCGCGCCACACTGCTCTGGAAACTCGGCCAGGTGGAACAATCCCTCGCCGACTGCCGCAAGGCGGTGATTCTCAACCCCGAGCACTTCGCCGCCTGGCAGGGCATGGGCCTGTGTCAGGTGCGCCTCGGCGACCTGGATGCCGCCATGAAGTCCTTCCAGCAAGCCCTCCGGGTCGTCCCCCACGACCGCCAGACGCAGCGTTACCTCCGCTGGGCCGAAGACACGCTCAAGCGGGAGAAGCAGCGGCAGCCCAAGCAGACAGAGCCGGTGGGGGAACTGGTCTGAAGGGGGGAAGTATTCAGTGATCAGTTTTCCGTGTTGAGTCCAAGTAGCCAGCGCCCGCGGCAAAGCCTTCCCAACTGAATACTTAACACTGTTTACTGAACACTCTTCCCCGCCTCCGCCTCCTGCTTCGCCACTTCCTCCGCGAAGAACTTCGCCACGTCCTTGAACTTCGCCACGTTCTCCGGGTTCAGATCCATCAACACCTGATGGGCTTCGAGGCAGTTGCGGGACAGGTCCAGCTTGGAGGCCCCGACGGACTCGACGGCGGCGAAGCAAAGGTGCTCCGGGCTGCCGCCCTGCACGACGCGAAAGAGGTGCAGCACGCCGAGGTTGTCAATCAGGTCGGCGACCTTGGGCGAGGGGTTCAGCAGCTCGATGGGGCGCTGCTCGGGCGGGAGGTTGTCGGCGGTGAGGCGGGTGCCGAGGCTGGCGAGCACGCCCAGGAACGTGCTGTCCATGATGGGGCACGCTGCGAGGTCCACGATGAACCGCTGCGCGCCGCGCGTGCGCGACTCGTGGACCAGCCGCTTGAAGTCCACGCTGGACGCGAAGTTCGCGCGCCCGGAAATCTTCACGCAGACGGTGTCACCGACGCGGGCGGCGAGGAGGGTGGGGGAGGGGGAGGTCATTTCAGAAACGATTCTGTGGCAAGTTACGGCATGGGAGTGTTCGTCATCGCCATCCAAAATGCCAAGTAAGCGTAGAACGTGTTTCCAACGCCCGCAGCGTTCACAACCTGAGCAAGTGGGTCGAAGAAAACGTGAAGCGACGCTGAAGAAATCACCCCGCGGTGCTGGAGCACAACCGCCGGTCCGACGCTCAACACATAAAGCAGCGGCAGCGACGCAAGAACGCCCACGACATAGCGCCACGTCTTGCCCGCCTTGCCTGTCGCTTCGTCACTCATGCCTTGTCCCGTTTCGGACCCAGAAACCGTCCGCCCCAATCAACACCCACGCCCGCCCCGTGGCAAGGCCGCGCGCCTCTTCTCCCTCTCCCTTCATCGGATGAGGGGAGAGGGCCGGGGTGAGGGGTTTCATGCGTCGGCGTTGGTGGCCGCACCCCTCATCCGGCCTGCGGCCACCTGCTCCCCTCGCTGCGCGAAGGGAGAAGGCTCCCAACGAGCGCGCGACGAAAGTCGTGCCGGCGGCTTGCAGCCGCCGTCCGTGGGATGCAGCAAGTCGAGACGGCCCCGAGCCAACCACCCGCAATGCGGCGGCTGCAAGCCGCCGGCACGGGCTTGCCGCGCGCCCATTCCGCATTCCGCACTCCGCATTCCGCATTGCCTTCACCTCGCCACCTCTTCCTTCCGCACGATTTGCGTCAGCGTCTGTTGCAGCACCAGCGACTCGTCGAGCTGGCTGCTCACCAGCTTCATGTTGCACTGGAGCAGCAGGTCCATCGCGCGGATCAGCTCGGCGAGCGTGTAGCGCTTGGCCTGCGGCAGCGCGCGGAAGAGCACGTAGGGGTTCATCGCCAGCGGGTTGATGCGCTTGTCCTCGGGCAACGCGTCGGCGGGGACCCGTTCGAGCTGGGACTTGAACCGGTTGTAATCGCCATCAGCCTTCAGCCAGCCGGCCTTGATCATCTCCTGCAGGAAGATCATCACGCGCACCTTCGAGATGAGGCCGTAGAGCAGGCCGATCTCGGACTTCTTGCTGACCTTGAGCCGAACTTCCCACAGCTCCTCGTCGAGCGTGCGCAGGAGCTTGGGCAGGTCGCGGTCGCCCAGCGCGTCGGCGAGGGCGAAGGCGCGGGCCTGCTTGTTGCGCGTGACGATGGCGTCCACGTCGGTCAGCGCGATGTCCGCGCGCGCGCCCACGTAGGCGGCGAGCTTCTCGACCTCGCTGTGGAGCTGCGCGGCGTGCGGGCCGACGTTAGCGACGAGCTTGGCGAGGGCTTCGGAGGAAATCTCTTTCTTCAGGGCCTTGAGCTTCTTGTAGGCGAGGTCCTCGGCTTGGTCGGCCCAATTGCGGTCGTCGAGCGAGAGCGCGGCGAAGTGCTCGACGGTGCCGAGCTTCTCCAGCGTTTTGTAAAACGTCTTCCGCTTGTCCGTCTTGCCGGCGCTGACCAGCAGGCGCACGCCGTCCCAGCGGAAGGCTTTCAGCTCGACGGCGAGTTCTGCCAGCGCGTCGGTCACGGTGCTGGAACCGGAGGTGCGGTCGTCGCCGAGGAAGCTGCAATCCTTTAACCACACGACCTTGCCGCCGCCGAAGAAAGGGAGCGTCTGGAGCGCCTCGCGGAGCTTACCGAGCGCCTTGAGCGCCTCGCCCGCGTTCCCCACCGCAGCGTCAATCGTCTCGTGGTCCATGCCGCCGACCTCGCCGCACCACTTCTCGTAGAGCTGCCGCGCGCGCTGCTTCACCGCGAAGTCTTCCTCGCCGTGGAGGAGGGCGACGGGCGAGGGCGCGGTGGGTTGAGCGGGCGGAGGCATCGGCGGGGAAAGTGATTAGTAATTAGTGCTTAGTCGGCGCGGTGAGGTCGGAGCAGGCACTAATTACTTTCCCCGTCTTCACGCCTCTTGTTCGCCCGTCCCCTCGTTCAGCTTGTCCAGATACTCGGTCATGTCCTCGACCTGCTCGAAGAGGCCTTTCGCCACGAAGACGGGGCGCTTGTGCGCGGCGGCGAGGGCGAGGCAGTCGCTGGGGCGGGCGTCAATCTCGACGAACTTTTTGCCCAGCTCGTTCTCCTGCTTGAGGATGAGGCGCGCGAAGTAGGTCGAGTTTTTCAGGTCGGTGATGATGACGCGCTCGACAGTGATGCCGAAGCCCTTGAAGACGTTGACCATGAGGTCGTGCGTGAGCGGGCGCTCCTTGGGTTGGTCGCGCAGGAACATGCCGATGACCGCGCCGAGGTTGTGCTCAACCTGAATGACAAAGACCTTCTCGTCGTTGCCCACGAAGATGGCGCAGCCGCTGTTCGCCGGGAGAATCCCGCGAATCTGCACCGGAATCACTTCGTTCTTCATGACGCGAGTCTAGGCGTGCGGCGCGGACGTGACAAGAGGCGGGTGAGAGGGTGAGCAGGTGAGAAAGTGGGGAAGCGCGCAGGTGCGCCGGAAATCACCGGCGCGCTTTCTCACCCTCCCACTTGCTCACCGGCTTCGTGGCTTCCCCGCCCTTGACGCGCCTTTTCCGTTGCCAGCATATTCCGCCCGGCGTTTCGGCCTGGGAAACCAAAGCCCGCACACCCACCGAAACTCCACCCGAACGGTATTTGAACTGAAACTGGATCATGAAACTCGACGACCTCTATTCCTCCCTCACCATCAAGACGGGCGCGAAGCTCGCGCTCATCGTGCTCGACGGCCTCGGCGACATCGCCACCGCCACCACCGGCAACATGACGCCGCTCGAAGCCGCCTCCACGCCGAACCTCGACGCGCTCGTGCAGTCCGGCTGCGCGCAGGGCCGCATGATTCCCGTCGCGCCCGGCATCACGCCCGGCAGCGGGCCTGGGCACCTCGGGTTGTTCGGCTACGACCCGCTGGAATTTGAAGTGGGCCGCGGCGTCATCGAGGCGCTCGGCCTCGGCATGGAGTTGAAGGCCGGCGACGTCGCCGCACGCGCGAACTTCTGCACGCTCGACAAGAAGGGCGTCGTCACCGACCGCCGCGCGGGCCGCATCGCGACGGAGATTTGCGAGGAGCTGTGTGCGCTGCTGACGAAGAAGATTCAGAAGATTGGCGACACACAGGTCATCATCCGCGCGGGCAAGGAACACCGGTTCGTCGTCGTGTTTCGCGGCAAGGGCCTCGAAGGGCCGGTCAGCTCGACGGACCCGAACCGCGAGGGTTTGAAGCTGCTGACGGCAAAGCCCGAGAACGCGAAGAACGCGAAGCAGAAGAAGACGGCCAAGCTCATCGCCGAGTTTTACAAGAAGGCGCTGCCCGTCCTAGCCAGCCACCCGAAGGCGAACGGCTTCCTCATGCGCGGCATCGCGCATCAGCCGGAGATTCCCACCTTCGAGGAGCGCTACCAGCTCAAGCCCGCCGCGATTGCGGTGTATCCGATGTATAAGGGCCTCGCGCAGCTCGTGGGCATGACGAAGGTCGAGGGGCCGCAGACCATCGCTGAGCAGTGCCAGCGCTACGTGGCGGAATACGACAACTACGACTTCTTCTTCCTCCACTACAAATACACGGACAAATACGGCGAGGACGGAAACTTCGAGGCGAAGAAGCAGGCCATCGAGGACTTCGACGCCGCGCTGCCCATCCTGCTCGGGAAGAAGCCCGATGTGCTCGTCATCACCGGCGACCATTCGACGCCCTGCGTGATGAAGGGCCACTCCTGGCATCCGCAGCCGGTGCTGCTGCACAGCGCGTGCAGCGGCTCGGACAAGCTCGACCGCTTCACTGAGACGGGCTCGAACTCGGGTTCGCTGGGCATCATTGAGGCGAAGTATCTCATGCGCCTTATGCAGGCGAACGCGAAGATGTTCGACAAGTTCGGGGCGTAGTCGCCGACGAAGCTTTGACGGGAGGAGCCGGCCCGCTGCGTTGCGCTGCGACCGGCTCGTTGCTTTTCAGGCACTGAGCACGCGCTGCAACCGCCCGAGGAATTCGAGCTCGGCCTGCTTGCCAGAGATCGCGGAGTTGTCCTGATGCCGCTGGTCGCGACCACCACCATGGAGTTCCTGCACGCGCGCGGCGAAGAAGGGCTTGGGGCTGGCGGCGGAGAGCATTTCCCGTTTCAGCACTTCCTGCCAGTGGGGGATGCGCGCGAGCAGGTCGGCCGCGTCCTTGGGCTGGTAGCTTTCCATCAGCCGCAAGAGCAGCAGCGCGTCGGCCCGTGTGTAAAAATTCTCGCTCGTCGAGGCTATCAGATAGCGGAAGAGCACGGCGCGGCGCGGCTCCTTGTTCCACACGATGCGGCGGGCCAGGGCCTTGAGCAATGCGCGGTCCTCCGGCGGCGGCAACGAGTGGAGCAGCTTGCCCAGCGGGTCGGGGATGACGACATCGAGGTTCAGCCGCGTGACGAAGCGTTCGAGGCTCACCTCGCGCAGCTTGATGGCGTGCGTGACGCCATCCTCGGTGGTGAGCTGGGCGACCGTGGGGCGTTCGGTGAGCCGGCGGAGGAACCCGGGCCACTCGCTCGCCGGCAACGTCCGGCGGTCGAGCAGTTCAGAGAAGACCGCCTGCTCCGTGAGCGAGGGCGTGAACAGCGGCGAGAACAGCAGGTCCACCTCGTAGTCCTCTAACGCGTCGAGCTGGCCGGCGAAGAACCCGCCCAACTCATCGCGGCTCACCGAGTAGTGCGACGCGAGGTGGTCCACGACCTGTTTAAGCAGGGCGCGAGGCCGCTCCAGCTCCGCCGCCACGGCGTCCACGAAAGGTTGCATGGGACGGAGTATGGGAGGGGAGAGGACGTTTGCAACCGCGCACCGCCGCTCCGGCTACCCCGCACGGAACTGCGTCGGCGTCACCCCGGTCACAGCGCGGAAGGCACGGGTGAAGGCGCTGTGGTCGTAAAAGCCACAGGCCAGCGCGATGTCCGCCACGGACTGGTCCGTCTCCCGCAGCAGTCGCGACGCGGCGGCGATGCGGGTCTTGGTGATGAACTGGCTCGGCGTCAGGCCGAAGAACCGTTTCATCAGGCGCGCCAGCCGGTGCGGGGCCAGTCGCGCGCGCTGGGCGAGCACGGAGGGCGTGACGGGCGCGGCCACGTTGTTCTCGAAGTCCTCCAAGGCCGCCGCGAACTCGACGGGAATCTCGCTCGCCGCGATGGGCGCCCGCAGGTCGCGCGAGATGCCGATGAGCCCGACGACCGCCCCGGCCGCGTCGCGCAGCGGGAGCTTCGAGGTGAGGCACCAGCCGGGCTTGTGCGGCGCATACCAGTGCAGCTCCAAGTGGTCGAGCAGCGGGCGGCCCGTGCGCAGCACGGCGGCGTCCTGCGCCGCCGGGATGCGTCCGAACTCGCCTGGGCAAATGTCACAGGGCCGCTGGCCGAGCACCTGCGACTTGTGCCGCAGCCCGTGACGTTCGACCAGCGAGGCGTTCACCGCGACGTAGCGCCCGGCGGTGTCCTTGATGAAGAACACGACATCCGGGGCCTGGTCGAACAGCTTCTCCAGCACCGCCACCTCCACGGGCGACGGTGCGGCGGTGCGTTGGGTTGTGCTGTTTTTCACGGCGGGCTGAAGTTCTAAACCAAGACGCCGAACCGTGCGATGGCATAAACTTCAACTGTGAAAATCAAACGCATCTTCGCCCATCGCGTGGAACTCCCGCTCCACGAAGGCACCTACAAGTGGTCCGGCGGCAAGTCCGTCTCTGTCTTTGACAGCACCATCGTCGGCGTCGAGACCGACACCGGACTCATCGGCTACGGCGAGGTTTGTCCGCTCGGGCCGTTCTATTTGCCCGCGTATGCCGAGGGCGTGCGCGCTGGGCTGCGCGAGCTGGGGCCGCACTTGCTCGGCTTCGACCCGCGCGAGCTGGCCAAGCTCAATCACCGCATGGACGCCGCGCTCAAGGGCCATCCCTACGTGAAAAGCGGCATCGACATCGCGTGCTGGGACATCCTCGGCCAGGCTACCGGACTGCCCGTCTGCGTGCTCATGGGCGGGCGTTTCGGCGAAAGCATCCGCCTC
>JAYTIO010000638.1:0-5572 GCA_043731805.1 Pedosphaera sp.
CACGGAGCCATCACGCACGTCGGCATCGCGCTGACGTTCGGGCTGGTGGTGCTGGCGATGATTTACACGCTCGGCGAGGTGTCCGGCGCGCACTTGAACCCGGCGGTGACGCTGGGCTTCTGCGCGGCGGGGCGGATGCCGTGGAGCGAGGCGCTGCCTTACCTCGCCAGCCAGTGCGCCGGGGCGTTCGCTGCGAGCGCGCTGCTCCGGGGGTTGTTCCCGCTGAACGCCACGCTGGGCGCGACCTTGCCGGCGGGCACGGCGATGCAGTCGTTCGTGCTGGAGGTGGTGCTCACGGGCATCCTGATGTTCGTCATCCTCAGCGTCTCGACCGGTGCGAAGGAGAAGGGCATCACGGCGGGCATCGCGGTCGGGTCGGTCATCGCGCTGGAGGCACTGTTCGCCGGCCCCATCTGCGGTGCTTCGATGAACCCGGCGCGCTCGCTGGCCCCGGCGGTGGTGGCGGGGCAACTGGAGCACCTGTGGGTCTATCTGCTGGCCCCCGTGCTCGGCGCGCAACTCGCGGTGCCGGCCTGCCGCTGCGTCCAAGTGGAGGGCTGCTGCGGGGTGATGAAGGCAGCGTGATTTTTGCCACGCAAGGGCGCAGAGAGCACCGAGCGGAACCAAGGCATACGAAGCCAAACCCTTTGCGCTCTCTGCGCCCTTTCGCGGCCAACCCAACTCCTATGAACCCCAAACCCCTCGTCCTCATTCTCTGCACCGGGAACTCCTGCCGCAGCCACCTCGCGGAAGGACTGCTGCGCCAGTTCGCCGGGGACTTCCTCGCAGTCGCCAGCGCCGGCTCCCGGCCCGCCGGCTACGTGCATCCGCTCGCCATTCAAGTCATGCGTGAGGTCGGTGTGGACCTCAGCGCCCACATCTCCAAGCACATGAACGAGTTCCTGAGCCGCGAGGTGGAAACCGTCATCACTGTCTGCGGCAACGCGGACCAAGCGTGCCCGATGTTCCCCGGCCAGATGAACCGCCACCACTGGCCGTTCGAGGACCCGGCGCACGCGACCGGCACCGATGAGGAGAAGCTCGCCGTGTTCCGCCGTGTGCGGGACGAACTCACCGCCACCTTCCGGGCCTATGCGGACGGACGGCGTGATGAGCGGCGGGCGCAGGGTTGAACCCGAGTTCAGAAATGGAATGGCCTCGAAAGGGCGCAAAGAGCGCAAAGCCAAGCTTCTGGCAGGAGCACGGGACGGGCAGAAGTGGTCTGGGTCCCAGTCAGTTCCACCTCGGCCTCTTTGTGTTCTTTGCGCCCTTTCGCGGCTGAACTTCGGCATTCGGGTTGAAGCGACCGAGGCGCACCCGCCTCCGCCGTTGCGCCCCGGGGCCATCCCGGCTATTCAGGTGCCGTCGGTGTTCAACCATGCTCCTCTTCCGCCAAGTCACTTTTTACATCGCCCTCGCCGGGTTCGCCAGCGTGTTCCTGCTCGTGCGGCAGATGCAGCAGAAGCCGCCGGCGCCGCCGCCCACCGTCGAACCGGCCCGCTCGCCCTTCGCCGCGTCCGTCGCCGCCACGGGCATTCTCGAAGCGGCCCGGGAGAACGTGAAGATTGCCGCGCCCAAGCCCGCGCTGATTCAGAAAGTCGCCGTCCAAGTCGGCTCCAAGGTGAAGACCGGCGACCCGCTCCTCCAACTCGACGACCGCGAGGCCCGCGCCCGCCTCAACACCTTGCGCGCCCAACTTGAAGCCCTCCGCGCCGGACTCCAAGCCGACCGCGTCATGCAGGCCGATGCCGCCGACCAACTCGCCCGCGCCGAGAAGCTCGCCAAGGACAACGTGATCTCCGTGGACGAGCGCAAGCGCCGCGAGTTCGCCGTGCAGAACTGGGACGCGCGCCTCGCCAAGAGCGAGGCCGACCTCGTCGCGATGGCCGCGCAGTTGCAGCAGGTCCAGACCGAGCTGGAGGTGCTCACCGTCCGCGCCCCGCGCGATGGCACCATCCTCCAGGTCAACGTCCGCGACGGGGAGTTCGCCGGCACCGCGCCGCAAGAGCCGCTGATGATCTTGGGCGAAGTGGACAAGCTCCAGGTGCGCGCCGAGGTGGACGAGCAGAACGCCCCGCTCGTCGAGGCGAACCGCCCCGCCTTCGCTTACTTGAAGGGCGACACGCTGCGCAAGCTGCCGCTGCGCTTCGTGCGCATCGAGCCCTTCGTCATTCCCAAGCGCTCGCTCACCGGCGACAGCGCCGAGCGCGTGGACACGCGCGTGCTGCAAATCATCTTCGAGCTGGACCGCCCCGAGGTTCCACTCTACGTCGGTCAGCAGGTGGACGTCTTCATCGAGCGCGCCCCGACACCTGTGGGCGCGGTGCCCCCGCCGCAACCCACCCAGCAATGAACCTTGTAGGAGCCGACGTCAGGAGGCTCACTCTTTCCCGCACATGAAACGAATCATCCTGCTGCCCCTCGCCGTGCTGACGCCGCTGCTGGCCTTCGCCGCCGCCCCCGTCACAAACGCGCCGCCAGCCCAGGCCAGCCAACCCATCGCCTGGCCCGCCACGCCGCTCTCGCTCAAGGACGCCGTCGAGGTCGCGCTGCGGCAGAACAGCGCCGTGCTCAAGAGTCAGGCCGACCTCCAGGCCGTCTATGGCGTCGTCGTGCAGACACGCGCCATCCAGCTCCCGCGCGTCACCGGCACCGTCAACCACACGCTCACCGACCAGGGCGCGATCGAGCAGTTCCCCTTCGGCGGCGGCAGCCGCACGCCCGACCAAGCGTGGAATGTCCGCGTGCAAATCACCCAGTCCATCTACGAGGGCGGCAAGATTGACTCCGCTAAACGCACCGCCGACCTCACGCGCGACCAGGCCGTCCTGCAGCACCAGACCGTCCTCGCCGACACCGTGCTCGCCGTCCGCATCACCTACGACGACGCCCTGCTGGCCGCGCAGCAAATCCTCGTGCAGGACGCCTCGCTGGAATTGCTGAAGAAGGAATTGCAGGACAACCAGCGTCGCTTCGAGGCCGGCACCGTCCCGCGCTTCAACGTGCTGCGCGCCGAGGTCGAGCTGGCCAACTCGCGCCCGCGCCTCATCCGCGCCCGCAACGCGCTGCGCATCGCCAAGAACAACCTCGCCAACCTCCTCGGCTACGACGTGCCGCGCACCGTGGTGGAGGACATCCCGCTCCAGCTCACCGGCAAACTCGAAGCCGACCCGACCGACATCGTTCTACCGGTCGCCCTCGCGCAGGCACTGGAGCAGCGCACCGAGCTGGCCGCGCTGCGCAAAGGCGAGCGGCTCCGCCAAGAAGCCATCACCGCCGCCGAGGCGGGCCGCCGGCCCAGCGCGCAGGTTTACGCCGGCGTCGGCTCGCACAGCTCCCGCTTCAGCCAGCACCTCACGCGGGACGTGTCCGGCTGGGACATCGGCTGGCAGGCGAGCTGGAACATTTTCGACGGCTGGCTGGTGAAGGGCAAAGTCGCCGAGGCCGCCGCGCTGCATCGCAAGGCGCAGGTAGAACTCGACGACATCGCGCGCCGCATCGAGCTGGATGTGCGCATCGCCCACTCGCACTTCCTCGAGGCGAAAGAGGTTTTGGAATCGCAGAAGAAAGTGCAGGAGCAGGCCGAGGAAGCCCTGCGCCTCGCCAACGCCCGCACCGAGGCCGGCACCGGCACGCAGCTCGACGTCCTCAACGCCCAGACCGCGCTCACCATCGCCCGCAGCACGCAGATCGAGGCGCTCCACGCCCTCTCCGTCGCCCGCGCCCGGCTGGAGCGCGCGATGGGCGTGACGTTGAAAACGGACGGGAAGTAGGCCGGCCCGACTCGGCGTCTGGCTCGGAGTCCCGGCTTCAGCCGGTGGAGTCGTCCGACGCCCCATTGCCGCTCGTTCGCCCTGCCGGCTAAAGCCGGGACTCCATGCCGAGGGGCAGGCGAGGACACCTGCCGCCACCTGCCCACCCGCTCACTTTCTCACTTTCTCACTTTCTCACCTTCCCTCCCCCGCGCTGGCTCGATGTGGACGAGCACGTCGCGGACTTTCGGGAGCTGGGCGCGGAGGTGGTCTTTGACTTGATGGGCGATGGCGTGGGCGCGCTCGACGGTGAGCTGCCCGTCCACTTCCACATGGATGTCCACGTAGAACTGCCAGCCCATCTTGCGGATGAAGCACTTTTCCACCCCGCGCACGTCCGGGACGCTGGCGGCCAGGCGGCGGACTTCGGCCACCAAGGACAGGTTGGGCGCGGTGTCCATCAGCTCGCCGAAGGCTTCGCGCAGCAAACGCCAGCCGTTCCACGCGATGACGAAGGAGGCCAGCAGGGCCGCCACATCATCTGCTGCTTCGTAGCCTTTCCCGCCCACGAGCGCCACCGCGATGCCGAGGCCAGCGAAGAGCGAGGTGATGGCGTCGCTGCGATGATGCCACGCGTCGCCCTTCACCGCGGTGCTGTCCACGGAGGCCGCCTCGTGGAAGACATGGCGGAAGAGGGTTTCCTTCACCAGCACGACGACGAGCAGCACCGCGAGTGTCCACGGGGCGGGCGGGCCGTGCGGGTGAAAGATTTCCTGCGCGGAGTGGACGGCAATCCACAGCGCCGCGAGCAGGAGCATGAGGGCGACCATCGCGGAGGCGAGCGGCTCGGCCTTGCCGTGGCCGTAGGGATGGTCGGCGTCCGCCGGCTCCGCCGCGATGACCAGTCCGCGCCAGACAATCAGCGAGCTGAACAAATCGGCGAGGGACTCGACGCCGTCGGCCACGAGCGCGTGCGAGTGGCCGAGGAAGCCGGCGGCCATCTTGCCCACGGCCAGCACGGTGTTGACCACCATGCCGAGGAAGGTCGCGCGCAGGCTGCGTTGCAGACGGGGGTCGGACATGGGGGCGCGGGTGAGAAAGTGAGCAGGTGAGAAAGTGGATGAGTGAGAATCGGGGTCGTGTGCCTGCCGCTAGCTCGCTTTCGCACTCTCCCACTTTCTCACCTGCTGGTTTCAGCCGGCGATCATGCGCTCGCCGGGCTGGAGCTTCAGGCGCTCGGGGTCAAGGCCGTTGGCGCGGCACCAGGCGCGGTAGGCGATGGGGGAGATTTCGCTGGGCTTGATTTCGCTGCGCCCGCCCCAGAAGACGTTCGTGTAGCTGACGGTGATGCCGAGGCTCGCAAGGTGTGCGTCAATGGCCGCCTTGTGCGCGAGCACGAGCGTCTTGTCCGTGCCGTGCGCGACGCCCATGACGTTCACGTTGCGGAACTCCGGGCCGCCCTCGCGCCAGTAGGCGTGCGTCATGATGTGGTGGCGGCCCACCTCGCGGCCCGCCTCAATCTCACGGCCCACGGGCACGGCCCAGTGGAAGAGGGCGTTGAACTTCGTGACCTTCTCGCCGGTGGTGAGGGTCTTGACGTGTTCGAGGAAGGTGGAGAAGCGCCCGATGATCTTGCGGCGGTCGAAGTCAGCGGCGACTTCGAGAAAGGTCTGCAACGGCACGCCCGCCTCGGCGGCGCGCGCAGTCCAGAGGTCTTGGATGATTTCCTCCGGTTTGAACTCGCGCTTCACGGCTTCGAGGATGCGCCACTCCATTTCGTTCAGCGTGACCAGCGCGACGTCCGTGACCTCGGCGGGGAC
>JAYTIO010000639.1:0-5639 GCA_043731805.1 Pedosphaera sp.
TGGTTCGGCAGCTCGCTCACGTCGAAGCGCGTGACCGGTCCCGCCGCGCTCGTGCCGGTGCGGATGCTGCCCCAGAACGTGGCGAGGTCGCAGCCGTTCGGCGCGATGACGCCGAGGCCGGTGATGACGACGCGGCGGGGGAGGGCGGGGGTCATGCCAAGGGCTCGAATGGGGAGTGCAGAATAGCGAGTGTCGAATCGTTGCCCGGCCACCCTGCGGGTTGGGCCGCCGACCGGAGATTCGCCATTCTGAATTCGCAGTTCGTCATTTCCAGGGTCCCTTCCACGGAATCACCGCCGGCGTGCTTCGTTGATAAGCGCGGTAGGGCTCGCCGAACTTCTCCACCAGCGCCGTCTCCTCCAGCCGCACGCGCTCGACCAACGCGGCGACGAAGAGCAGCGCGACCACCGCCAGCGCGACGGGCGCTTGCAGGATGAAGGCCGCCGCGAGCAGTTCCAAAATCATCGAACAGTAAGTCGGGTGGCGCATCCAGCGGAACGGGCCACCGCGCACGAACTCGTGAGCCTCGCGAATCTCGATATGCAGGCTCCAGAACTTCCCGAGCGCGGCAATCGCGCTGCGTCGGAGGGTAAAGGACGCCAGCCCACACCCCCAGCCGAGCACGAACGTCGTCGAACTCCACTCAGGCCTGCGCCAGCAGAACTCCCCCAGCGCCCCCGCCAGCATAAGCGTCCCGGTCAGGACGAACCACCGCAGCGTGAGCGTCTCCTGCACCCACCCGGGGAGCGTGTCCCGTTTGGCCCGCAGTTCCACCATCCGGGCAAGGTAAATGCCCAGCACCGAAAGCACTGGCAGCCAGGTGGCCATCGAAACGAGTGGGAGGCTTCTACCCCAATTAGTCGCGGTGCCGCAACTGCTTTGCCACACTATTTGGTGGGTGGGCCTGTTCTTAGCCACAGATGAAACACAGACAGGAAGGAAGGGCGGACGCCCTGGCGCGTCTTGGCAATTTCCTCCTACCTTCCTGCTCTCCCCATAGAGTCTTCTTGGCTCCAATCTGTGTTTCATCTGTGTGCATCTGGTGGCCAAAATAGGCTTCCTGGGCCTCCGCTGAATAGCCTCCTTCCAACGCCAGTCGGCTTCCCCATGTTCGTTGGTCCCTCGTCCGTCAACCACCGTGCGGCTCGTGTCGCGGCGGCATTTCTAGGTCTGGCTTTTTCAGTGTCCGCCGCTGCGCCGGACTTCAAGGGCGCCGCCCTGCCCTTCCTGAAACTGCACTGCTACGAGTGCCACGGCGGCAAGTCCACCAAGGCCGACCTCGACCTCACGAAGTTCAAGGACGACGCCAACATCCTGAAGGAAAACAAGCACTGGAAGAGCGTCCTCCAGCAGATCAACACCGGCGAGATGCCGCCGAAGAAAAAGCCCCAGCCCACCACGCAGGAACTCGCCAACTTCAACACCGCCATCGAGAACGCCTTCGCCGCCGCCGAGAAAAAAACCAAACCCGACCCCGGCCGCGTCACGCTCCGCCGCCTCAACCGCACCGAATACAACAACACCGTCCGCGACCTCCTCAACGTGGACTACAACGCCGCCGAGGATTTCCCCGCCGACGACATCGGCCACGGCTTCGACAACATCGGCGACGTGCTGACCATTTCGCCCATCCACCTCGAACGCTACCTCGCCGCCGCCGAGAGCGTCGCCCAGCGTGCCATTGCCCTGAACCCCGAGAAGCCCCCGCAGCGCACGCTCTCGAGCAAGTATCTTTCGCCCGGCGGCAACTTCACCGCGCGCTTCCGCCCGCTCGACAAGGCCGGCAAGCTCTCCACCGTTTTCAACTTCACCACCGCCGGCGAGTTCAAGTTCAACGCCCGCGTTTACGGCCTCACCGCCACCGGCAAGGAACCCGTCCGCATGACGCTCGTGGTGGACGGCAAGGACCAGCAGGAAGTCGAGGTCACTGGCTCCGAGAAGTCGCCGCAAACCCACTCCGTCACCCTGCGCCTGCCCATCGGCAACCACGACTTCGCCGTCAAATTCCTCAACCCCTCCGACCCCGGCGAACTCCCGCGCACGCTCTTCGTCGAGTGGCTCCAAGCCGAAGGCCCGTCGGACACGCGCCCGGAGTTCCAGCAAATCGTCAACGCCCGCTTCGTCAACACGCCCAAGGCCACCCGCACCCGTGAGTTCGCCCTGTGGTTCATCACCCGCGCCTTCCGCCGCCCCGCCACCCCGGCGGAGCTGGACCGCTACATGCAAGTCGCCAACACCGCCGAGGCCGCGACGGGCAAGTGGGATGGCGGCCTCCAGCAGCTCGTCAAGGTCATCCTCTGCTCGCCAAAGTTCCTCTTCCGCGTCGAGCAAGACCCCCTGCCGCGCTATCCCGGCGCGCACGCGCTGGACGACTTTCAGCTCGCCTCGCGCTTGAGCTACTTCCTCTGGAGCACGATGCCTGACGACGAACTGCTCAACTTCGCCGCCAAGAATCAGCTCACGCCCGCGCTCGACAGCCAGGTCCGTCGGATGTTGAAAGACCCCAAGGCCGAGTCGCTCACCAAGAACTTCGCTATGCAGTGGCTCCAGCTCCAACGCCTGCAAACCTTCGCGCCCGACGCCAAGCTGTTCCCCGGCTTCAACGACGGCCTTCGCTTGGCCATGCAGCGCGAGACCGAGCTGTTCTTCGATGAGATTGTCCGCGAGGACCGCAGCGTGCTCGACCTCTTGGACGCCAACTACACCTACCTCAACGAAACCCTCGCCAAGCACTACGGCATCGCCGACACCGCCGGCAACTGGCTCTACCAAAAGAAAACCCAGACCGGCGGCCAGGCCATCCCGCGTGGCGAATTCGTCCGCGTCGCCCTGCCGATGAAAGAGCGCGGCGGCCTGCTCACGCACGCCAGCATCCTCACCGTCACCTCCAACCCCACGCGCACCTCGCCCGTGAAGCGCGGCAAGTGGGTGCTCGAACAACTCCTTGGCACGCCGCCGCCGCCGCCGCCGCCCAACGTCCCTGAGCTGGAGGCGCAGGGCAAACTCACCGGCACCTTGCGCCAGCGCATGGAGCAGCACCGCGAGAACCCCGCGTGCGCCAACTGCCACAAACAGATGGACGCCCTCGGCTTCGCGTTCGAGAACTACGACGCCGTCGGGCACTACCGGGCCAAGACGGACGAAGGCGCGATTGACCCTTCCGGCACCTTGCCCGACGGCAAATCCTTCCAAGGCCCCGCCGAGTTGAAAGCCATCCTCAAGGGCAAACAGGAGCTCGTTGTGCGCAACCTCGCCGAGAAGCTCCTCACCTACGGCATCGGGCGCGGCCTGGAGTTCTACGACAACCGCGCGCTCAACCAAATCTGCGACCAGACCGCGCGCGCCGACTACAAGTTCTCCGCCCTCGTGACCGCGCTGGTGAAGAGCGACCCCTTCCGCCTCCGCCGGGGTGCCGAGCTGGTGAAGCAGGAAGAGACCACGCCGTAAGTGGGAAGTGTTTAGGACCGCGCTGTGCGCGGCCACCTAGCGGCGCTCTGTGAGCGCCGAATGAATCTCCCGAAGCGGACGCAACTCGGCGGTCACAGACCGCCGCTACAGCACGCGTTCATTCACCCCCAGCCCAGTAGCTTCCCACCCTGATAGGTGAGGAACGCCAATCCCCACGCCAGTGCGCCCATGTAGAGGAACTGGAAGAGCGGCCACTTCCACGAGTTCGTCTCGCGGCGGACGACGGCGATGGTGCTGACGCATTGCAGCGCGAAGACGTAGAAGACCATCAAGCTCACGGCCACGAGCGTGGTGTAGGCGGGCGTGCCGTCGTCGCGCTTCTCCTCGCGGAGCGTCTTGGCGAGGCTGGTGGTGGCCGTCGTGTCCTTGGTGTCAGTCTCCCCGACGTTATAGACCACGGACATGGTGCTCACGAAAACCTCGCGCGCGGCGAAGCTGGCGACGATGCCGATGCCCATCTTCCAGTCGAAGCCCAGCGGCGCGATGGCGGGTTCAATCAAGTGGCCGAGGCGACCGGCGAAAGAGTGGCGGAGTTTTGCGCCCTGCTCCTCTTTCTCCAACGCTTCGAGCTTTTCATAAAGCGCGCCTAACGCGGCGTGGTTGTCCGGAAACACGGTTGTAATCGCGTTCGTGGAGAGATCTTTGAAAACCATCTTTAGCTGTGCAATTTCCGTTTCGACTGCCTTCTTGTGAGTAATACCCGGTCGGACAGTCTGAACAAGTTCGCTTCGCCGGTTCTCGAATTTCTGCTCTAGCTCCGCGTTCTTCGGATACGTCGCCAGAAACCACAGCACGATGTTGATGCCCAGAATCACCGTGCCGGCGCGGCGGAGGAAGAGCTTAGAGCGGTCCCACATGTGACGCAGGATGGTCGTGGCCACGGGGCGTTTGTAGGGCGGCAGCTCCATGATGAGCATCGGCGTCTCGCCCTTGAGCAGGGTTTTCTTGAACACCCACGCCATCACCAGCGCCATCACCGTGCCGAGCAGATACATGGCGAGCATGGTCAGCCCTTGCAGGCCGATGACGCCGCCGAGCTTGAGGTCCGGCACGCACGCCGCGATGAGCACGGCATACACCGGCAAGCGCGCCGAGCAGCTCATCAGCGGCGCGACGAGGATGGTCACGAGCCGGTCCTTCGGCGTCTCGATGGTGCGTGCGGCCATGATGCCGGGGATGGCGCACGCGTAGGAACTCAGCATCGGGATGAAGCTCTTGCCGTGCAGGCCGACCTTGCTCATCAAGCGGTCCATGAGGAAGGCCGCGCGCGCCATGTAGCCGGTGTCTTCCAGCAGACTGATGAAGAGGAAGAGCAGCAAAATCTGCGGCAGGAAGATGACGACCGCACCGACGCCTTTGATGACGCCGTTGACGAGGAGGTCGTTGAGGTCGCCGGGAGCCATGAGGCCGCCGACCCCGCCGCCGAAGCCGTCCACGGTGCTGGAGAGGAAATCCATCGGCACCTTGGCGAACGTGAAGATGCTCTGGAACAGCAGCCACATCAGCCCGACGAAGATTGCGATTCCCCAGACGCGGTGGGTGAGGACGCGGTCGAGCTTGTCGCTGACGGTCTCGTGCGGGACGGCTTCCTCGGTGACGCTCGCACCGATAATGTCCGCGATGCGCGCATAGCGGGCCTCGATGGTGACAGTGCGCCAGTCCACGCCAGCGGCTTCGAGGCGCGCGCGCGCGGCAGTGACGGCGGCGCAAAGCTCGGCGGGGTAATGCGCAGTGCTGCTCGCGAGCGCCTTGTCGTCGGAGAGGAGCAGGAGCGCCTCGGCCTGCGGAGCAGTCCAGCGCTGCGGGAAGGCTTGGACCAACGCGGCGGAGAGCGCGGAGAGCGCGGCGGTGAAGGCGGGCGGCTGGGAGCCGAAGAGCGCCACTGTAGGAGACGAGGTGACGAGTCTCTGACTGAGTTCTGGGTTCGGAGTTCCGAGTTTCGAGTTAGTTAGAGACTCGTCACCTCGTCTCCTACTAAGCGCCACTGTGATTTCCTTCGCCAGCGCTCCCACGCCTTCCCCGGCGCTCGCGATGAGCGGGAGGACGGGCACGCCAAGTTCCTTCGCCAGCGCAGTAGCGTTCACCGTGTGGCCGTTCTGCTCGGCCACGTCCGTCATGTTCAGCCCGAGAATCGTCGGGTAGCCCAGCTCGATGACCTGCGTGGCGTAGTA
>JAYTIO010000640.1:0-10812 GCA_043731805.1 Pedosphaera sp.
CTTGCCATTCGAGTCCGCCACCGTCACCGCCGTGGTGAGCGTCACCTTCGCCGCCTTGGCCGTGGTGAAGTTCAGCTCCGCCGTCTTCACCGCCGCGACGGCCCCGCGCACGGCGACCTCCGTGTTCTGTTTCACCTCCACGGCGACTTCATGCGTGTGTAGGCCATCCGCCATGTCTTCGGCGAGGGTCAGGAGTGGAGCGAGGGTTTTGGGGAGGGAGTTTGTGGCCATAATTAGTTTTGCGTTCTGGGTTTTGAGTTTTGAGTTGGGAGACAGGGAGAAAACGCTAACCGCTCGTTCCAAAACGCCTCAACTGTGGCGGCGGTCGGTGACCGCCGAGCACCGCTACAGCGTTGGAACAGGCTGCCAGCGATTGGAGCTGCAACCTGCTCATTTTAAGTTCCTTCCGCATGAAATCGCCGCCCAAACGGCCTCCGTTTGCCCCACTTCCGCCCCGCCGCGCAGCCAACGCCGCTCGTTTGGACCACTTCCGCACGGCAGCGACCCATCCGCCGCCCGTTTGCGGCACTGCCGCGCCGCCGCGACCCAAACGGCTCCCGGTTGACCCGTTTCCGCCCGGCAGCGGGGAAAACGGCCCTCGATTGCCGCCCTGCCGCCCCGCCGTAGGGCAAACGGCTCCCGTGCAGACCACTGCCGCATAGCCGCAGCCCAACCGGCGCTCGAACAGCCTGCTGCGCTAGGCCTACCCCTAAACCTGGTAGGGCCTTGCTGTGCAAGGCCTCGTTCTTCCAGATGGAGTGACGAGGCCACGCCCAGCGCGGCCCTACCGGATTCAGGGGTTGAACTCGCGGGTCGTTCCGGGGCGTGGATTCTCTCCCTGTTCACCAGTGCCAGACAATCCCGCCTGGTGGGGAAGATTTGGGGCGGTGGAATTCCACCGGGGCGGGCAACGTGAGCTACAGAGCAGATGGGAGTCATGCCGGGCTGCCTAACCTACTGCCTGGTCGGCGCCGCCGTGCTTTGGCGGATGACGAGGTCGGCGGGCAGGCGCTTGGACTCGGCCTGCTCCCCGCGCAGCTTCGCCAGCATCAACTCCATCGCGGCGACGCCGAGGCGGAACTTGGGCTGGCGCACCGTCGTGAGCGGCACGCGGAAATGTTCACTCATCAGAATGTTGCCGAACCCGGCCAGCGAATAGTCCTGCGGAATCTTCAGGCCCTGTTGCAGCAGCAGGCTGCCCACCCCGATGGCGACCAAGTCGTTGACGGCCTGAATCGCGGTGGCCTCGGTGGCCTCGCCCAGGAACTGCACCGCCGTCTTCTCGCCTTCCTCGATGGTCGAGCCGGCTTGGAAGATCAGCCGGTCGTCGAGCTCCACCTTCGCCTCGCGCAGCGCCTTCTTGTAGCCGGCGAACCGGTCCTGAGCCCAAGGCGAAACCTGCGACCCCGCGAAGAAGGCAATGCGCCGGTGCCCGAGTTCCAGCAGGTGGCGCGTGACGTTCGCCGAGGCGGTGACATCGTCGCTCTCCACGCACGGGAAGCCCGCGCAGAACTTCGCGCGCGAGCCCAGGATGACCACCGGCAGTTCGCTCGCCAGCAGCTCCTCGTAAATCTTCGCGCTCGGCTCCATGCGCGCCGCCGGCGAGATGAACAAGCCGTCCACCCGCCGCGACAGCAGCCGGCGGATGCACTGCTCCTCCCGGGCGGAGTCGTTGTGCGAGTGCAACAACAGCAGCGCGTAGCCGTGCTGGTAGGCCCATTCCTCGATGGCCATGACCAGCCGCGCGTAGATGGGGTTGGTCAGCGTCGGGATTATCAAGCCCAGCAGCCGCGTGCTGCGGGTGCGCAACCCGGCGGCGGCGGCGTCCGGCACGTAGCTCATCTCCTCGGCCAGGTCCTTGATGCGCGCCTTGGTGGCGATGGAGATGTCCTTGGCGTCGCGCAATGCCTTGGAGACGGTCATCACGGAACAACCGGCGCGGTAGGCGATGTCTTTGAGGCGAATCATTGGGAACAGCGATGAGCAATCCGCGATCAGCGATCAGCCGTCAGCGGTCAGCGAGTGGGGGGTTGGCTGCGGGCACGGGGCAAACTGAACACTGAACACTGGACACTGGAAACTCTTTTCACACGTTCGACCCGCTCCAGTTCAACTTCTGCCGCAGCGTCCGGAAGAACGAATCGCCCGGCAGATGCACCAGCCGCACCGAGCGCGCACTGCGGCGGATGAGCACCGTCTCGCCCGCCGCCAACGGCCCGACCACCTCGCCGTCGGCGGAGAGTAAAGTCTCCATCTTCCCGCTCACCACGCGGATGCCGATGACGGAGTTCAGACTCAGGACCACCGAGCGGTTCGAGAGCGTGTGCGGGCAGATGGGCGTGATGGTATAGACCTCCGCGCTCGGGCTGACAATCGCCCCGCCCGCCGCCAGCGAGTAAGCCGTCGAGCCGGTCGGTGAGCTGACGATGAGGCCGTCGCAGCGGTAGCGGGTCAACTCCTCGCCATCCACGGTGACTTCGAGTTCGATGAGGCGCGAGCCAGCACCACGGCTCACCACGAAGTCGTTCAGCGCGGGCCGGGCCAGTAGCTTGCCACCCAGCGCGCCGCTCACTTCGATGAGGGGCCGCGTCTCGATGGTGAACTTCCCCTGCCAGACGACGCGCAGGTCCTTCGCCAAGTGGTCGGCGGAAATCGCGGTGAGGAAACCCAGGCCGCCTAGATTCACGCCCAACAAGGGCGTGCCCGCTTCCGCCGTGTCACGCGCGGCGCGCAGCATGGTGCCGTCGCCGCCGAAGACGAGGAGCAGGTCCGTCGCACGGGCCACGGCGGCGGCATCCGCGGCGGCGACGCCCTTGAGGTTCGCGAGCCGCGCGGTCGCGCGGTCGGCGACCACCTCCCGCCCGCTGGCGCGCACGAGCCGGGCGGCCTGCTGCACGACGGCGGCGCAGGAGCTTTTCTCCACGTTGGCCACCAGCCCGACGCGCCGGATTTGGTCCGCGAGTTTCTTCACGTGCGCAGGGGTGTAGCTGAAGCGGGCGGCCAAGGCAACCGCGCCGGAGGCCGGTGCGGGCGCTCATTCCTTGGAGCGCCGGAGCTTCCTCGCAACCAGCCCCGCCACTTCCGTCGCCGCCGGCAGCTTGTCCGCCCACAGCACCGCCCAATACAGGGCGCTGGTCAGGAGGGCGGGGACGAACACCGCCCCGAGCCGCGCCCCCAGCGTCGCGTGCCCGAACCAGGTGTCCCACGCGTGGTAGCCCGGCCACGCGAGCAGGCTGACCACAATGGCCGCCGCGAGCACGGGCTTGAGGCTGCGCGTCACCTCGGCAAGCTCCAGCGTGCCGAGCTTTTTGCGGAGCGCGCGGAACAGCAGCCAGACGTTCAAGCCGGAGGTGATGGTGTTCGCCAGCCCGAGGCCGGCTTGGCGCAGGTCGCTGATGAGGAGCACCGAGAGCAGCAGATTCACGCCGAGGCAGCAGATGCTCACCTTCATCGGCGTCCGCGTGTCGCCCAGCGCGTAGAAGGCGCGCGCGAGGATGTTCACCATCGAGAAGGCCACCAGCCCCGGCGCCAGGCATTGCAAAGCCACCACCGCCCGTTCCGTGGACTCCGGCCCGAACTCGCCGCGCTCGAAGAGCAGCCGGACCATCGGCTCCGCGAGGAACAGCAGTAGCACGGCGGCGAGACTGTTGATGACCACAAGATACGACAACCCCTGCCCCAGCGTCGCGCGGAACTCGGGCAACTTCTTCTCCGCCGCCAGCCCGGACAGGCTCGTGAGCAGATACGTCGCGAGCGAGATGCCAAAGACGCCCTGCGGCAATTCCATCAACCGCACCGCGTAGCTAAACGAAGCGACGATGACCGGGTCCACCCAAAACGACACGAGCTGCACCAGCGTCACGTTGAGCTGAAACGCGGCGACGCCAATAATGGCTGGCCCCATCTTCGTCACCACCGCGCGCACGGTCTCGTCGCGCCACGGCGTGACCCACGCGAGCCGCCAGCCCTCGCGCTTGAGCGAGGGCAGTTGAAACGCCGCCTGCGCTACGCCCGCCACGAGCACGCCGAACGCGAGGGCGAAGATTTGTTCATCCAGCCGCGTGCCGAACTTCGGCGCGATGAGGAACACGCTGGCAATCATCACCACGTTCAGCAACGCCGCGCCTAGTGCCGGGATGAAGAAATGCCCGCGCGCGTTCAGCACGCCCATGAACACCGCCGCGAGGCAGACCAGCGCCATGTAGGGAAACATCACGCGCAGCAGCTCCAGCATCAGCCGCGTCTGGGCGTCGAATTGCGTCGTCGCGAGCGCGAGGGACAGGCCGGCGAACACGAGCGCGATGACCACGGCGGAGAAGACGACCACCGCAGACATCACCGCGTTGGCCGCCCGCCACATCTCGGCGGAAGTCGCGTTGCGCTCCTTCTCCTTGAAGATGGGGATGAACGCCGCGGTGAGCGCGCCCTCGCCCAGCAGGCGGCGGAAAAGGTTGGGAATCGTGAAGGCCAGCGTGAACGCGCCGGCCACTGGACCGTCGCCCATGAAGCGCGCGTAAGCCATCTCGCGCATCATGCCCAGCACGCGCGAAGCGAGCGTGGCCGCGCCCATCGCGCCGGAGGACTTGAGCATCTGCGACATGTCGCGCGAGGCTAGGGGCAGGGTTCAAAGCGGAGAAGGGGAAAACGTCCAACGCTCAACTTCCAAGGTTCAACTTCCAAAAGCCGAGCGCGCGTCGTTGAATGTTTCTCCCTTTGTGTCCTCTGCGCCCTTTCGCGGCCAATCCCTCCCGGTTCTTTTCATGGCATTCCCCTGCCCCGCTGCTACCGTCCGGCCAAAACCAAACCGCACATGACCGAGGAACCCTATCGTTGGCTGGAGGCGGTCGCGAACCGCCGCGAATACGTCCGCGAACAACTCCGGGGCGGCTCGCCCGTCTTCGCCGTCAGCCTGCCCGACGGCATTCTGCTGCTGGGCGTGGGTGCGGGCCGCTCGAAGGTCTTCGAGCTGCACGACCGCCTCGCGCTCGCGGGCCTCGGCCACCCGGCGGACATCGAGAAGGTCCGGCAGGCCGCGATTGACGCCGCGCACCTCGAAGCCTTTACCCGCGCGCCCGAGGACGTGAGCCTGCGCCGACTCGTGAGCTTCGGCCTCAGCCCGCAGCTCAAGCAGAACTTCGAGCAACTCTTCACCGCGCCCACACTCGTCGAGCTGCTCATCGTCGAGCTGGGCAACGACCCGGGCCAGGACCTACTCGCGAACCTGCACTTCGACGGCGCGTTCCAACTCCAATCCGGCGGCCTCGCCGTCGCCGCGAACACGCCGGAAGCCGAAGCCGCCGCGAAGACCTGGCTCACCCCCGCCCTCGCCGGCCAGACCGACCGCGCCACCGTCGCCGACCTGCTGCTGCAAGCCTGGTGGGTGCTGACGGAGAACAAGTCATTCACGGATGCGCTGCCGGCGGAAGCGGAGCGAAGGGAGGGATGGAAGAAGGCGGTGAGTGGGAAGACGGTGGAGGCGGGGTGGCTGGCACGAGCAAACGGTCGTGCGTCAAGGTTTGTTCCGTTCGACCAAAATTTGAATTAGCGCCATGTCCGAGTTTGTAAGCAGGCATCCGCATAACGTTCCAGGGCGATACTACGTCAACGCCCAATGCACTGACTGCGTCCTCTGCCGTGCCTTGGCACCGGATAATTTCCGACGCGACGATGTGCTGGGCTTCTCGTATGTCTTCAAGCAGCCGACAACTCCCGAAGAGGGCACTGCCTGTGACCAAGCAGTCGAAGGCTGCCCAACGGAGGGCGTGGGGAATGACGGCGACAAGTTCGATTGGGAAACGGAACCAATTTTCGATTGGGACGCGTGGGCGAAATATGGGCCGGAGTTTGCTTCGACCGCTCCATTGGTGAAGCCGAAAAAACTTTGATGGAGATTCCCAGCGCGGTGACCGCCCGAACTCCCGCTTGTCTTCCCCCTCGTTCCACCTAAATTCCCGCCATGAGCGCTGTCGAAGTCATTGAAGAACGCATCAAGCAGCTTCCCACCGCAGATGTGGCCGAGTTGCGCAACTGGCTGGACGACTATCTGGAGGACTTGCTGCCGCTGTCGTCGGAGTTCGTCGCCAGCATCGAGCGCGGCCAGCGCGACCTCGCGGATGGTCGCGTCCGGGTCGAGAACCCCTGACCGCCGTGAAACAGGCGCAGGAGGTTTATTCCCGCGAGTTCGACCAAGTCTTCTTCTCCCTGCCACTCAACATCCGGCGGCAGGTCATCGGAAAAATCCGCGAGCTGGGTTCCCGCCTCGCATCCTTCCCGCACCAACGCCTACAAGGTCGGCCTGAGTTCCGCCTGCGCGCCGGCGACTACCGGGTGATTTACGAGTTCGACGTGGCGCGGAACATTCTTTTCCTCGTCACGCTCGGAAACCGCCGCGACGTGTATCGTTGAGCCAGCCATGAACCGCATCGTCGGCCTTGAAACGGAATACGGGTGCTTGAGCAGCGACCCCGCCGGACCGCCCGCCGCCGTCGCGCGCGTGCGCAACTGGATGTTCGAGCAGAACCGCTTCGGCCTCGCGGACATGCACCAGCGCGATTGGGACGAACCGGCGGGCAACGGCGGCTTCCTCTTCAACGGCGGGCGCTGCTACGTGGACATGGGCCATCTTGAAATCTGCACGCCCGAGTGCCTTTCCCTCCGCGACCTGCTGCGCTTCGACCGCGCGGGCGACGCCATGCTCACCGCCGCCACGCACGACCTCGGCCTCACCGAGCGCGTCAGCTTCGTGCGCAACAACGTGGACTACTATTCGGGCGCGACGTTCGGCTGCCACGAGAATTACCTCGTCCGCCGGGGCGCGCCACTCAACGAAGCGAACGTCCAGTCGCTCCTCGCCTTCCTCACGCTGCGCGTGCTCTACACCGGCGCGGGCCGCGTGCGGGCATCGCCGGGCGCGGAGTCGCGTGGCGACATCGTCAAGCTCACCGCCGAGAGTGATTTCCAAATCAGCCAGCGCGCGGACTACATCAACAACGACCTCTTCGAGTGGGTGCAGTTCAACCGCGCCATCATCAACACGCGCGACGAACCGCTGGCCGACCCGCGTCGCTTCCGCCGCCTGCACCTGCTGCACGGCGACACCAGCGTGCTGCCCGCCACGCTCGCGCTCAAGTGCGGCACCTCATCGCTCGTGCTGGACCTGCTGGAGATAGACAAGCTCCCGCCGGTCGCACTGGCCGACGCGGTGCTCGCCTTCCGCACGCTCTCGCACCAGCCGGACGGCCCGTGGCTGGTGCCGCTCGCGGACGGACGCGAAGTGTCGGCGGTCGAGGTGTTGCGCCGGTTTCACCTCGCCGCGCAGCAGGAGTTTCGCGGACGCGACGCGGAGACGGACACGCTGCTCGGCGTCTGGGACGGCGTGTTGACGGACTTGGAAACGAACGTCGAGAACCTCGTCGGCATCGTGGACTGGGTGACGAAGCGCTGGCTCTACACGCAGTTCCTCGCGCAGGAAAACCTCCCGTGGACCGACCCGTGGCTCCGCGCGCAGGACTTGGAATTCCACGCCGTGGACCCCGCGCGCAACCTCGCCTGGCCGCTCGCGCGCACGCCGGAGCCGTGGGTCATATCAGGCGAGGAACAGCACGCCGCCCTGCTCACACCGCCCGCCGACACCCGCGCCGCCGCGCGTTCCAGCCTCATGCGCACACTGGAGAAGGAGACCTTCCGCTACTTCGTGGACTGGGAGGTGATTGACGCGGAAGGCACCGAGTCGCTGCACTTGCTCGACCCCTTCGACCCGAATCCTCCGGACGCCACCGCGTGGCTACGGCGCGGTGCGCGAGTCCAGGCGCGTGAAACCGAAGCCGGTGGCGAGTGAAGGCTACTGCTGGTTCATCCGAATCACCTTGCCCGGCCGTGTGCCGAGGTGCTTGTCGTCCTCTATCACCACCACGCCGTTGACCATGACGAGCTTGAAGCCCACGGCGTATTGGTGCGGCTCCTTGAACGTCGCCTGGTCCGTGACCTTCGCGGGGTCGAACACGACGAGATCGGCCCACGCGCCTTCGCGCACAAGGCCGCGGTCCTTGAGCTTGAAAGTCGTCGCTGGGAGCAAGCTCATGCGGCGGATGGCATCTTCGAGCCGGAGCAACTTCAACTCGCGGACATACTCGCCGAGCACGCGGGCGTTGTTGCCGTAGCCGCGCGGGTGTGGCACGCCCTCGCCGAACTTCCGCACGCCGCTGTCGGAGGCGAACAGGGTGTTCGGGTGCTTCGCGAACTCACGGAGGTCGGCCTCGCTCATGCCGTGGAAGACGGCGGAAGCCCCGCCGTTCCGCTCGATGTCGAGGAGCAGTTCGACCTGCTCGTCGAGCGAGTCGTTCCCGCGCTTCTTCTTCGCAGCCTCGACGACGTTCAGGCCGTTGATGGACTTGTCCTTCGAGTAGTTGGCGATGACGGCGTAGGCGAAGTCGTCGCGGCCCTGCTTGCGGAGGCTGTCCTTCATCTGCTTGACGATGCCGGCCTTCCGCGTCGGGTCGCTGATGCGCTCGCGGAATTTGTCCGCGCCGCCCTCGCGCGCCGCATCCGGGATGAGCTGCGAGAGGCCAGTGCTAGACGCGGGATAAACATACTGGTCCTGCGTGATGTCGAGGCCGCTGGCGCGCGCCTGCTCGATGGCGGCGATGACCTTGGCGGTCTGGCCCCACATGGGTTTGCCCGTGAGCTTGAGGTGCGAGATGTGGCCGCGCATACCGCCTTCACGCGCGATGCGGAACAGCTCGTCGAGCGCCTTGAAGATGCCTTCGCCCTCGCTCCTCATGTGGCTGGCGTAGACGCCGCCGTGCGCCCCGGCGACCTTCGCCAGTTCCACAATCTCCTCCGTCTTCGCGAACGTGCCGGGCAGGTAGATGAGGCCGGTGGCGAGGCCGACCGCGCCGTCCTTCATCGCCTGCTCGACGTAACCCTTCATCTGCGCCAGCTCGGCCTCCGTCGGCGGACGCAGGAAGGAGCCGCCCATCGCCTGCCGGCGCACGGTGTTGTGGCCGATGAGCGAGCAGACATTGGGTGAGATGTTCGTGGCTTCGAGCTCCTTGAAATACTCGCCGAGGTTGAGCCGTGAGCCGCCGCAGTTGCCGAGCACGAGCGTCGTCACGCCCATGCGGAGGAAGTTCTCGGCGAGCGGCTGGTCTTCGATGCCCTCGGCGTGCGTGTGAACGTCAACGAAGCCCGGCGCGACCACGAACCCCTTCACGTCCACCACGCGCTGCGCGATGCCCGTCACGCGCCCGATGGCGGCGATGCGCCCGCCCTGCACCGCCACGTCGGCGAAGACCGCGGGGTTGCCCGTGCCGTCCACCACCCGCCCGCCACGCAACAAGAGGTCGTAGTCCTGGGCTGGGGCGAGGACGACCGTCGCACCGAGCAGCAGGCCCGCGAAACCGGAGGAGTTCATGCCTGTTTGATAGGCGAGCGGGCGTGTCCCTGTCGAACCCGCACTGCGACCCAGCCGGGCGTGTCACTCCGCAAATCACCCTACCGTGCCGCGCTTGCGTCGCCCCGGCGCGGGAACTAGCTTGGGGTGTCAGCTCGCATGAATTCGCACTCCGCGTCCGCCCCTTCCGCCGATTCGAGCGCCCTGTCGCCCGCGTCCCGCCGGGCGCTCCCGGCGGCGGACGCCCCCCCGCCCTCCCCGGTCGTGGAGTGGCTCGTGGCCAACTGGCAGGTGCCCGCCGCGTGCGTGAGCCTGCTGGTCATCGCAGCCTTGGACCTCATCCAAGCTGAAGACTACCCCGTCGCTTCTTTTTACGTCGCCCCCGTGCTCCTGGCGCTCTGGTCGCAAAACACCCAGCACGCCATCTACCTGGCCTATGCCGCCACCGCCGGTTCCGTGCTGGGCTTCATGCTCGGCCCGCTCGGCGGGCCGCTGGGGGCGGAGATGGCCAGCCGTGTCCTCTCCATCGCCATGGTCTGGCTCGCCGCCGCGCTCTCGCTGCAGCGCTGGCGGCGCGAGAAGACCTTGGAACGCGCCTTCTCCGACATGGAACGCCGCGTGCGCGACCGCACGGACGAGCTTACGAAGGCGAACAGTTCGCTGAAGACCGAGATTACCGACCGCAAAGACAAGGAGGAATTGCTCCGCCAGCTTTCCGGTCACTTGATGCACGCGCAGGACCAGGAGCGCCGTCGCATCGCCCGCGAACTCCACGACAACTCCGGCCAGAACCTTGCCGCCATTGCCGTCAACCTCTCGCGCATCGAAAACCTCATACCCGACGCGCCGGCGAAGCTGCGCAACCTCGTCGCCGACACCGCCGCCATGGCCGAGCAGACCTCGCGCGAGATTCGCACCATCTCCTATCTCCTCCACCCACCGCTGCTCGAAGAGGCCGGCCTACTCGCCGCCATTGGCTGGCTGGCGAACGGCTTCACCCAACGCAGCGGCATCAAGACCGAGTTCGACGCGCCGGCCGAATTCGAGCGCCTGCCCGCCGACATCGAAGTCACCCTCTTCCGCATCGTGCAAGAGACGCTGACCAACGTCGCGCGGCACTCCGGCAGCAAGACCGCCTTCATCAAGCTCACGCGCCAACCCGGCGAAATCGTCCTCGAAGTCCGCGACGAGGGCACCGGCATTCCCCCCGAGAAGCTGGAGAAAGTGCACGGCAACGTCTCCGCCCTGGGCGTCGGCGTGGCGGGTGTGTGGGAGCGCGTGCGACAATTTGGCGGAGCTTTGGAAATCAACTCAAACAGCCGCGGCACCACCGTGATGGTCGTGGTGCCGCTCCCCGAGGAACAACAATTATGAGCCTACTCAAACTACTCATTGCAGATGACCACGACATCGTCCGCGCC